>CASECL010000025.1 GCA_949286445.1 uncultured bacterium
AAGGGAAAACCTTTTAAGGAAAGGTTCTTTCCTTCTCGCACTCTTCCTTTTCCAAACCTGTTGGGGTTATATTGCTTCAATTTCACAATTGAAGCAATAGATGCCAAAGAATAAGGCGGAAAAGCAAAAAGCACATTGGATCAGTGGAAGAATGGTTTTTCCGGTGCGCGGGAAAAAAACTTTTGTCGGTACAGTTTTTAAAGAGGATATTGCGAGCCGGAAAAACTTTATTGAGGGGAAAATGTTTTCTTTTTGCGCTCTTCTTTCTTTCACACCGGTTTGAGTTAATATTGGTTTTACCGGTACATCCATTGGTGCAGTACAAGATTGTGAAATCATGTTTTTTTATTGGTATTTGAAGCGGTTAAACAGTCTTTATCCGTCCGCTGATTTGACTTTCTGGAGCCGGGTAATAAAAAAACGTTCCCCGGAGTTATTCCGGGAAACGTTTTTTGCATCAGACTTATTCTTTTCCCCCGGTTGGAATGCCGGGAGAAATAAGAGCTGATCAATAGTTTTCAGCTTCGATTTCGAAATAAGCCTTGGGATGTTTGCAGGTGGGGCAGACTTCGGGAGCCTTGTCGCCGTAATAGATATGTCCACAGTTGCGGCATTCCCAGCGGCGCGGCCCGGTCTTTTCCCAGACTTCGCCCTTTTCGATGTTTTCCAGAAGCTTGCGGTAACGGGCTTCATGACGTTTTTCAATTTCCGCTACCCGGGCGAAATTGCGGCCCAGTTCATCATAACCTTCAGCAAAAGCTTCTTCGGAGAAGGTCTTGTACATTTCGGTCCATTCTTCGTGTTCCCCGGCGGCCGCGGCAGCGAGGTTGGCGGAGGTGTCAGCGATACCGCCGAGTTCCTTGAACCAGAGTTTGGCGTGTTCTTTTTCGTTGTTGGCGGTGTTTTCAAAGATGGCGGCGATCTGTTCGTAGCCCTCTTTCTTCGCCACGCTGGCAAAATAGGTGTACTTGTTTCTCGCCTGGGATTCGCCGGCGAAAGCATAAGCCAAATTCTTAGCCGTCTTGGAATTCTTGTCAACTGCCATTTCTATTTCTCCTTGTTGTTGGGTTGGTTTATCTTCTTCCGCCGCGTCGCCTGACGGCGCTTCGACGAGTTCAAAATCGCTCGCTCCATGTTTGCAGATCGGGCAGATAAAGTCTGCCGGAAGTTCATCTCCCTCGTAGAAATACCCGCATATCCTGCAACGGTACCCGCGTTTAGTCTGTTTTTTGGGCGCAGGCTTGATGTATTTCTGATAGTAATCATAGGTTACAGAATCGGCGTTTTCATCAAAGAGTTCTCCTGCTGTGACCTTGGCAATAAAAAGAATGTGCGTACCCAGATCAGAGGTGGAAACTACTTCGCCTGAAACATATCCGTTCACCCCATCCAGCAGGTAAGGCACTCCATTGGCGGCCCGCTTGAATTTGATGTCGTCAAATTTGTTCACTTTCCGGCCGCTCTGGTAGCCGAAACGCTTGAAAAGATCAAAAGGAGCCGCTTCGGTCAGAATGGAGATATTGAATTTGCCGCTTTTCTGCAGCATTTCACAGCTCAGGTTCTGTTTTGACACGGTAAGCACCAGCTGTGGCGGGGTGTCGGTCACCTGAATTGCGGTATTGATAATGCAGCCATTATCCCGGCCGTCAGCGTTGACTGAAAGCACATAGAGCCCGTAACCCAGTTTAAAAAACACCTTTTCGTTCATTTTTCATCCCCTTGAGCTGATATTATTCCTGAAGCCATACATTCCCGGCAGATACCGGTGCAGCCTACTTTCTCCTCGGTAATTTTCCCCAGCGATCCGGCGTTGCTCAGCAACCCGGCGGGAAATTCAAAATCACTGATCCGTCCGCAGTTAAGACAGAAGAAATGACCGTGACTGGCGGCATTGCCGTCATAAATCATCTTGTCTCCATACTGAAATCTGCCGCAGATCCCCGCCCGGTAAAATTCGTCCAATATCCGGTAAACCGTATCCAGTGAAATCGCCGGGAGCTGTTCCCGGGCGGCCTTCCATACTTCTTCCACCGCCGGGTGGTTGCGGTTGCCGCAGATGATCTTGTAAATGGTTTCCCGCTGTGCGGTATGACGCCAGTTGCATTTTTTGCAAACATGTCTGAAATTTTTACCGCAAACCATGCTCATTTTGTCACCTGTTAGTAATCATTTGTAATTAAATATAATTCCTGATAATAAAAATACAAGTTCCAAAACGGAAATTTTACTGTTTTTTTATGTTGTTTTCATATTTTGTGCTTGTCTGTGGTGTGATTTTCTGCTATAATGTGTTGCATCAGGCGTAAAGTGATGGTGAAAAAAGCGGCGGTGGAAACGGATTTTTACCGGCATTAAATCGGAGGAAAGTATAAGATGGTGCGTTGTCCGGAGTGTAGAAGTGAAATACCTCAGTCCGATTTCAATGTTTCCACGGATCGGCTCTGGTGCGCAAAGTGCGGCAAATTGTACAGTTTCCGGGAGCTCCCGGTGGAGGAGGTGGCAACCCCGGTGCGTTCCGGCGGAACTTTGCCAGCCGGATGCAAACGTTTTCAGACTCTCAGGGGAGATGAGGTCTTTGAGGCGTCGCTTTATTCTAATATATGGCTTTTTCTGGTGCCTTTCACCGCCTTCTGGGGCGGATTAAGCATGACCGGCATGGTTTCCTCCATCAGGCAAAGAGGATTTCAGCTGGAAACATTGTTTTTTCTGCCTTTTTTCGTCGGGACAATTGTGCTGACCGGAGCAAGTTTATTCTCCCTGTTCGGCAAACTCAGGGTGAAAAGGTCGGCGGCAGACGGCAAAATAATTTGTTACCAGGGCTGTCTGGGGATCGGAAAAACCTGGCGTCTTGAACCGTCAGAAATAAAAAGTTTCCGGATCATCACCGGTATTGGCGGCCGAAACAGCAATAGTTACTATCTGGAAGTAACATTTAAAAATGGCGACCGGAAGCGGATATTTTTCACCGGGCAGGAAGAAAAATTGCGTTTTGCCCATGATTTTCTGTACACATTGGTAAAAAAGCACCTGGATTGAAGCCGGAGAAAATGAAATTCTGTATCTGATTTGACCGCCGGGAGTTTTTTTATTCCGGCGGCAGATCTGTTCAGTTTGCCGGTATCAGCAGCGTGAACGGGAAAAAAGGCAGATTGCGCAGAACCCAGAAGCACGCAATGACAATAAGCACCGCCCGGCCGACTGCCGCTTTCCGGGTGATACCGGGAAAAATAATCAGTATTATCACACACAACAGCAGCGGCAGAAGCATTGCATTGCACCTCAAACTCTGAAGTAAATTCCCATGGAGCAGTGCGTAAAGCGCCCGGGTATTGCCGCAGCCGGGACAATAAAATCCGGTCAGATGGAAAAACAGACAACGGGGATAAAATTCAAATTGTTCCGGGGGGTGGCGGTACAGGAATAACAGTCCGGCGGTTCCTGCCGCTGCCGCCATTGCAATTCCGGCGGCGATAAACAGCCGGAAGAAGAATTTTTTGTGTCTGTGTAAAAATTTCATTTGCTCAAATCGCCGGACGCATGGGAGCAGATAACTTTACCCAAACACCGTTTTTCTGCCGCCGTTTCCAGCCGGGTCAGCGTTCTGCATATAATATACAACAGAAAATAATTCCCAGAATAAAAGACAGCAGAACCCAGAATTTTGCTTTGTCCGATTTTTCCTGAGCGGCGGCGTAATCGCCTCTTTTAATCAGATCCTGTGTTTGAATTGAATAAACCAACGCCACGATACCGAGGGGCAGACAGCAGAAGATAAGCACCAGTATTGATGGAACAAGATAGTCATTGATTTTCGGCGGAGGATATGATTGAACCGGTTGTTTTACTGCATTTGCCGTGTTTTCCGCCGGAGCGGTTTTTGCGCCGCAGCAGGGGCAGAAATGTCCGCCTTCAGGGATTTCAGAACCGCATTTAACACAAAACATAATAATTTATTCCTGTTCCTATAAATTTTACCACAAAGGTTTTCCGGCGATGTTTTTAAGTCTTGTCTGCCCGAAAATATGTACAGAAATGGGCATGGAGCGATTGTCTCCCACTACATAAACACTGCCATCCTCCACCAGGCGGGGCGGAAGATTCCAGTCCGAAGGAAGTTTCACATAGGGTTCATCCAATTCCCTGCCGTTTACCAGCAGTTTGCCATTCTTGAATTCCACCGTTTCCCCGGCCAGAGCCACCACCCTTTTCAGCAGCATTTTTTTCAAGCCGTAACGGACGATTACCACTTCACCCCTCTGCGGCTGGCGGAAGAAAAACGGCAGCGTATTGCAGAAATTTATCCCTTTGCCGGAATAAGTCGGCTGCATGCTCGGCCCGTCTATCACGCATGGGAGCAGAAGATAGCCGAAAATCAGCCAGCTTGCCAGCGCGATCACCGCCAGACGGATAAGGTTTCCGGCGGTAAATTTAAATTTGAAAAATTCTTTCATGCACTTATGATAACGCCGAAGCTTGAAAAAATCAAATTGAGAGTGTATATTATTTGGATAATTGTTGAAAAAAACATTCATATTATTAAAAAAACAAACAAGGAGCATGCCAGACATGTACAGTGCCTCTGATCTGAAGAAAGGTCTCAAAGTTGAGATCGACGGCGAACCCTGGGTAATTACCGATTTCGATTTCTGCAAGCCCGGCAAGGGAACCGCGCTTTACCGCTGCAAAATGAAGAACCTCATCACCGGCAGCGGCATGGAAAAAACCTACCGCCCCACCGACAAAATTGACAAGCCGGATCTGGAAGAGCGGGAAATGCGTTATTCCTACTATGACGGTCATCACTATATTTTCAGCGATGAAGAGACTTTTGAAGAGATGGCAGTTGATGCGGAAAAGCTGGGAAAACAGACCTATTTCCTGATCGAGGACAGCCTCTGCAACTTCCTGTTGTTCAACGGTACCCCGATTGAAATTACGCTGCCTACCTTCATTGAAAAAGTGATCACTGAAACCGAACCCGGAGCCCGGGGCGATACCGCCACCAACGTGATGAAACCGGCGAAAATCGACAATGGTTACGAATTGATGGTGCCGCTGTTCATCAACGAGGGCGATGTGATCAAGATTGATACCCGTACCGGTGAATACGCTGAACGGGTCAGCAAGGCGTACTGAGCAAAATAATATTTCAATTTCAGGCGGGCGCGGGGGAGGGAAACGTGCCCGCAGGTTTGAATTGTGAAAAATTTTGAATATCTGCGTCGCCGCGCCGCTGT
>CASECL010000026.1 GCA_949286445.1 uncultured bacterium
AAAAATGGTCGGGATAGAGAGATTCGAACTCTCGACCTTTTGACCCCCAGTCAAACGCGCTAAACCAGGCTGCGCTATATCCCGACAAACGTTACGGGCCGAACCTTCATTGCAAGATTAAGCCAGAACACCCCTTAATATAGTACGTTTTCAGCAAAAAGCAAGCACGAAAACTCACCTTTTTCCAAAAATTTTACTCCCAATCCTGATAATGGAACTGCCCATTTCCAACGCAATACGGTAATCTTCGCTCATGCCCATAGAACACTCTTTCAAATTGTGTGCATCCGCCAAATGGCGCAATGAACCAAAAATTTCCCGCAATTCCTCTTCCGACGCCCCCTGGGGAGCCATTGTCATAAGCCCATTGATAAACACATTTTTAAATTCATTGCGCCTTTGAATCAACCCCTCAAATTCTGATACCGTCATCCCTGATTTACTTTCTTCTCCAGAGATATTCAGCTCCAGAAATACTTCCGGACGGCAGTTTTCTTCCGCCGCAATACGGTCAATGCGTTCCAACAGCGCGCCGGAGCTTACCGACTGTATGCAGCTGGCTATTTTTACTATCCGGCGAACTTTATTGGCTTGAATATTTCCAATAAAATGCCACCTTATATCTTTCGGCAATGCCTGATATTTGCGTTCAAGTTCCAAAATCCGGCTTTCACCGAAGTCACGAACCCCGGCATCATACAAATTTTGAATTGACTGCTCCGGAAACGTTTTACTCACTGCCAGAATACGCGCCCCGGGAAAACGCTTCAATTCCTCAACCAATTCAGAATAATGTTCTTTTTCTGTCTGCATTGTTTATGATTTTTCCGGAACAGATTTATTTTTTCACATCAGAGGCCGGATTCTGCACAGCTTTATTTTTTTCATTGAATGCCGCCCTGACTGCCTCTCTTAATTCAGGCAGGTGTTTTTTTACCGCATTTTCGCCAATCTTGGCACCGCGTACTCCAAGAGTCGGCTGAAGTCTCGCTATCTTCTTGCCTGTTTCAGTGCGGTAAAAGGCGATAAGTTCTTTGATTTCAGCCGGAGTGAAATATTCCAGGTAAAGATCTGCGTATTCTTTCTTGATATCTTCATAATTGAGATATTTGTTAAAAAAGTCAGTCAATACTTTACGCAATGGCGCAAATACTACCGGATTGTTGCGGATTTGTACCTCAATACTTTCTTTCAGCATGGCTTCATGGGTGGCCTTCACTCCACCAATATCAAAAAGTTCGTAAACAACCTGATAATCCTCCGGGCTGTATTCAGTTTTGGTTGCTTCAACAGAGGTTTTTCCGTCGGCTGCTGCATTAATGGCTGCGGATGCCGCTGTTTGATTGTCTGCTCCGAACGTGGAAAATACGCTTCCAGCGGCAATTGCTGATATTAAAATGAACTCTTTTTTCATAAAAACTTCCTTTCCGGTAATTTTATTCAAAAAATATCATTCGGCGAGATTATAGCACATTTGGCTGAAAATTGCAAACCAACCTTGAAAAAAAATATCTCTGCATTATATTTTCTTTCAATTCAGCTATGGAAAAAAATCAGTCAGTCAATACAGTTTCCGCCCGTGAAGCGGCGGCAATTTTAAATATTTCTGAAGCGACGTTACGCAACTGGGTAAAAAGTTCTGTGATCGCCGCTGCTTCTTTTGCACCATTGCGCCTCGATCCGGCTGAAATTGATAAATTCCTCCGCAGCGGCGGCAGTTCAAGACTGCGTTCCCGGGCAAACCGTCGTTTTTCAGAAAAATTTTTCCCGGCAGAGTATGTGGAAAAGGGCAGGGGGGATGATTTGCAATTCACTCTCTGCCGCCTGCGTCAGTACCTGATGAAGGAAAATTTGGACTTGAAAAAAGTATTGTTTGCCGCGGCAAGAAAAATTTTTGCCCAGGATCGCCGCAAATGTGTGAAAAAAGAGCTGGATAAGTGGGAAATCGGCAAAATTGAACCTATTTACGAAAAATTGGCTGAAGAAGTTAATTTAGATCGCAAAAACGGTTTAAACCAGTTGTATTGCGGACTTTCCGGTCTGGGAACGCGGGCAGGAAACGGATGTTTTTTTACTTTTGGGACGGCATTGCATAGAATGGCTGCAATGGCAGAACGTATTCCTCCGGGCGGACTGGTGCTTGATCCGGCTTGCGGCGGAGGAAATCTGCTGACTGCAATAGTGGAAAAATACCAATTGAAACCGGAACAGCTTATGGGTGTGGATAAGGATTTCACTGCCGTCAGAATTGCCGCACTAAATATGCTTAATTTATTTTCCGGCAAAGAGTTTGAACCGGAGATCATCCATCATGATGCGTTGAATTGCACGTTTGAGCGTAAATTTGCACTGGTGCTGGCAAATCCGCCCTGGGGAACACAGCCGCGGGGCGGATTTGAAGACAGTTTTGCCGCCTTTATACGTCTTGCTTTATCGGTACTGGAGCGCGGCGGACAGGGGGTGTTTCTGCTGCCGGAAGCTTTTCTGATGGTGAGAAAACATGAAGCAATCCGTTCCTTTCTGCTGGAAAACTCACGGATTCAAGCAGTATGCCGGCTGGGAAGATGTTTTGACGGGGTGTTTTCTGCCGCCGCGGCGGTCAGTTTCAAACTGCCGGAGGAAAAAGGCACACCGCAGAAAAATATCCACAGTATTGAATTATTGTCACCAGATGGCAGCACCAAGGGTATATTAAGTTACCGTGAATTGCTGGAAAGGAAATATTTTCCTCCGGAGTGCTCTGCTGCGGAGTTTGTTGTTTTGGAAAAAATCCGCCGCCATCCCCACTTATTTCTGAAAGATAATGCCAGGTGGGCATTGGGGGTGGTGACCGGAAATAATAAAAAATTCCTGATCCCGGGAGGAGAAATGGCGGTAACCGGCAAAAATTTGAAACCGTTCTTTATTACCGGCGGGGTCCCGCTTGATTTGCGGGCGGGCCGGGTACAGCAGATGGCAGAAGAACGTTTTTACCGGGCGGAGGAAAAATTATTTTACCGTTTTATCGGCGGAAAACTGTGTTTTGCTCTGGATAGGGAACAGCGTATTTCGCTTAACAGCGCAAATATCCTGATACCGGATACGGATAAACTCGGTATGCGTATTGAGGCAGTAATGGCACTGCTTAATTCTGCGGTAATGCAGTTTTTTTACCGGAAAAGTTGCGGTGAATTGAAAATTTTGCGGCGGAATCTGGAAAAATTGCCGCTGCCACGGCTGACTGCGGAACAACATAATCACATTTTCGATTTGACAGTCCGCCTTTGCCGTGGTAAATTAAGCGGAAATATACTGGAGGAATATATCATTTCGCTCTATGATCTGACCGAAGAGGAAAAAAATCTGGTTATGAGTTTCTCCAGTTTGAAAGAAACAAATTATCCGGAAGGAGAATAGATTAAAATGCCTTTTGAAAGCGGTACTTTTACAATGACCATGTTTGAGTTCAGCCGGGATCTCCCGGAAGATCTGGTTGAACTTTTTGCCGCCCGTCATGCGGGTGCATTCAACAGCATCGGCGAAGAGCCGGAAGTAGGCTGGGTGACCGGCAGACATCTGCTGGATAATGATATTAATGGCGAAAGCTGTCAGATTGGCGGCTGCTATTATTTCAATTTGCGCAAAGCGGAAAAGAAAATTCCCGCCGCGCTGCTGAACGCCATCTGCCGCAAAGACGAATTTGCCTACATGCAGGAAAATCAGATGGATTTCGTCCCCTCAAAAATCCGCCGCCAGATCAAGGAACAGGCCAAGGAAAGATATCTGGGGAAAATGCTGCCGGCACTTTCCGGTATTCCGGTGGCGATACATCCGCATGAAAAATTTCTTATACTGGGGGCGTCTTCACGGACTCAGCAGGAATATTTCATTGAAAACTTTATGAACACCGTGAAAAATGA
>CASECL010000027.1 GCA_949286445.1 uncultured bacterium
AAAACTCCCCAGCAGTGAACTGGAGCGGATTGCGGTATCTGAAGGAATGAAAACGCTGGTGGAAGACGGCAGGGAAAAGGTGGCCGCCGGAATAACCACCCAAGAAGAGCTCAACCGGGCAACTGCCGAGTTCTGAAGATAAAAAATTACAGTCGCGGTAAAAAAATATGGCACTTTACAAATACCTTGCCGCCGGTAAAAATCAGCCGGCAAAAGAGATAGTAATTGAGGCAGACAGCGAAAAGGATGCCCGTTCACGCATGCGCGGCCGCGGATTGACGGTGATTAAAAGTTTCGGCGAGGTGAGCGGAGAGAGCGGCAAAAAGAGCTTTTCCTCTTTTTTCGGCCCGACGGTGGATGTAAATGAATTTACCGACCAGCTTACTCCGCTGCTGGTGGCGCATATTCCGCTGGAAAGATCTCTGCTGATCATGGGGGAGGGGGCAACCAATCCGGCACAGAAAGAATTCATAAATTCTTTGCGGGAGGGGTTGCACGAGGGGAAGAAGTTTTCCGCGCTCATACGTTCATACGGCGGTAAATTTCCCGGCTTTTACGCCAATCTGATCGAGACCGGAGAAGAGTCCGGCTGCCTGCCGGAAGTGATGGTTGAGCTGCGCCGCTTTATGGCAGAAAGAAAGGAACTGCGCGATTTTGTAGTATCAAGTTCGATCTATCCCGGAGTGATTTTGTCGGTAACACTGATTGTTACCGTGGTGCTGTTTACCGTGTTTGTGCCCACATTCGCCAAGATCTTTACCGATATGGGACGGGATATGCCGCCGTCTATGGCGGTACTTATGGATATAAGTGCCTTCTTTTCCTGGGCATGGTGGCTGATTCCGCTTCTGCTGATTGCCGGTGGAGCGGGATTTTACAAGTATATGGGAAAAGAACGCATGAATTTAATGCGGGATAAGTTTCTTCTCCGTCTTCCGGCGGTGGGAAAAGTAGTTGAAACGCTGGAAATCTGCCGTTTTATTCAGACTTTATCCATACTTATCCGCAACCATGTTGAGATTATCCGGACGGTGAAAATCGCAATCCGGGTACTGCAGAACCGGGTTATCCGGGATGATTTTTCCGGGCTGGAAGCAAAACTTAAATCCGGTGAACATCTTTCCGGGTGTCTCCGGGACAGCCGCTTCATGCCGCGCAATGTTATTCAGATGGTGAGAGTGGGTGAAGAATCCGGCACGGTGGGGGAAATGCTTGGTGATATTGCCGGTCAGCAGGAACGGGAGGTGAGAGCGAAAATCAAGCGGATGTTGAGCTTGTTTGAACCGGCAGTTATTATTATACTGGCTGGAGTGGTGCTTCTGGTGGTGGTTTCCATATTTATGGCGATTATGGATCTTAATTCCATTCAATAGAATAACGAGGAGGACAGAAAAATGAAGAACAACCGCAGATATCAACGCAGAAGTTTTACGCTTATTGAACTTATCGTGGTGGTGATGATTCTTGCCACAATGGCCGCCATCGGTACTCCGATGTATTTCAAGCACCTGGATAACGCCAAGGTTACCACGGCAAAAACCCAGGTTAAACTGCTGGATCAGGCGATTATGGATTATAAACTTGACGTGGGCGAATACCCGGATGATGCCAACGGGCTTCAGGCACTGGTGGAAAATCTCACCCAGGATGAAAAGTGGAACGGCCCCTATCTCAAGCCGGCGGTTATCCCCAAAGACCCCTGGGGAAATGAATACATTTTGCGCATTCCCGGCAATAACAATACCGAATATGAGGTAATTTCCTATGGGTCTGACGGTCAGGAGGGCGGGGAAAAGACCGCCGCGGATATCAGCAGTGCAGATTAATAAAGGTATCTGCCGCCGCTGTTTCACTTTGATTGAACTGGTGGCGACAATATTGATAATACTGGTAACGCTTACAGTAACCTCCGTCGCGCTCCGGAGCAGGTCTTCCGCCAGCCGCCAGCTGGAAAGTTACGCCCGGGATATGAGTAATTTCTTATCCCGGGTGAGAATTAATGCCGCTGAAACCGGCGAGGAACACATTGTGGTTTATATTCCGGAGAGCCGGGAGCTGGCGGCAATTTTCACCATCGGCGAGGAGGAGGAAAATGAAGAGGAGCTGGAACAGGAGGAATTGCTGGGACGGCGGGAAAAAAACCGGAATAAACTCAAAAAAATCCGCTGGCGCATTCCGGAAAATGTAACTTTACTGGTCAAGGATGTGGAAATTGACAGTTACTCTCCAGGACAGAATTTGGAACTGGATTCCGACGGCACTGCAATCAGCACCGTCGGACCGGATGAAGAGGAGCTGTTTCAGAGCCGGGCAGGGGATGAAGCAGGAGGTGTGGAATTGCTCCGGGTGTATCCGGACGGCGGCAGCGGCGGAGAACGCAAGTTAGTGCTGACGTCAGGGGAAAATGGAGAATATAAGATTTACCTGACTATCTCCCGGCTTACCGGAATGGCCGCTATAACGGATAAAGATCCGGATGAAGAGGTGTTTTAAAGCCGGATATTATACGGATTTTTGCTGAAAGTGTTTTATACTGGAAAATGAGTTTTTATTTAAAATTACGGCATTTAAAATTTTTTACTTTGCTGGAAGTGGTAATTTCGCTTGCCGTCCTTTCTATGGGGCTGGCGGGATTTTTCAGTCTGGGGGCTTCAGCACAGCGGCGGGTGGCAAACGCTCAGGAGAAATGGCGCAATCAGCACATGCTTATGCAGGCGGCAGAGTACTATCTGATTTACGGTGAAGATGCTCCGGAAATTCCATCCGATGTTTTCCCCTACCAGCCGGGATATTCCGCCCGGTGCGAATACAGTGAAGTCGAGGATTTGCCGGAAAATTATTATTACAACGATGAAAATACCCGGCTGCGCAATGTCACTGTTGAACTGGTGCGAAACTCTGACAATAAAACACTCGGTACAGTAAAGGTGGACAGGTATATTGAAAGCGAAGAGTAAATCTGTTTCTTCTGAACGCGGTTTCACTCTGGTTGAAATGATGGCCGCAGTCGGGGTGCTGTTGATGGTCGGCATGGTTATCGGCGTATCGGTAAACGGCTTCTACCGTACCTATCAGAGTGTGAAGCGGGCAGGGGATGAACTTAATGTTTACTTGAAGATTGACCGGCTGGCGGATAATATTTTCCGCAACACCATTCCTTTCAAGTGGAAAAATGATCAGGATGAGGAAAAGATCGTTTTCCGCGGTTCGGTGGATGAACTTTATCTGGCAAGCCAGAGCCGGGCATATTCCGGGGAATACGGAGCTTTTGTTTTTGCCCGGATTTTTCTGGAGGATGGCAAATTGATATGCGAATATTCTCCGGTGCCGTATTTACCCTGGACGGAGGGGGAAAATGTAAATCTGAAGCGGGAAGTGGTGGCAGAAAAAATCAAAAATCTTAAATTCACCTATGCCGCTTTCGATGAAAACAATGAAGTGGAATGGATTGATGAATATAATGAAGATGATTATATTGACGTTCCCATCGGCATAATGATGACGCTGGATTTTGAAGACGGGCGCAGTGAAGTATGGCTGCGCCGCACCGCCGGTCAAAGCGGCTGGACACAGCTGGGGCTCTGAGTATCATGCAGAAAAACAACAGAATTGTAAAAAGCCGGTCCGAACGCGGCGTTGCCTTGATAAGCGTATTGTGCCTTCTGCTGACAGCGGGAGCCATGATTGGTGCGGCAGTGGCTTTGTCTCAATTGAACACCTTCGGCATTGCCAGTGCAGTGGAGATGCAGCAGTCCAGGTATGTTGCGGAAGGCGCCGCGGCACGCATACAGTTTTTTCTTGCCGCCGATATTGCTTCCAACGGCGACCGTTCCCTGGGGGAAACGGATTATGAAAGCGAGGAATATGAACGTCTTCTGGCAGATAATGTGGAACATGTTATAGATTATTACGGTATTCCGGTGCGGTTCAGGATCAGTGATACGGTAAGCGGTATGGAATTAAGCAACGCGACCGCCCAAAACCGGATGAAGAATACCGAAGAAGCTTCCGGAGACTGGGAGACAACAGTAAGTGAATTTTTTGATAAATACGGTGATTATGTGGATACCGATGATAATACCTCTTCTTCCGGCATGGAAAGCGGAGAATATGATGCCGAAGATCTCCACCCTTTACCCCGCAATGCCGCCATGCAGTACCGGGAGGAAATCTGGTATATTCCGGGTGCCCGGCGGATTTTCCGGCCTGACCGTGACGGAAGATTAAGTACCGTAAGACTGATTATCGACGGCGTTGATTCTTCTGCCGCCAATCCCAGTGTGTTCACTGCGGATAAACTGCTGCTTCGCACCTGGGGAAGTTTCACCTCCGATGAGGCGGATGAGGTGCTCAAAGCATTAAAGCAGTGGCGGATGGACAGGAAACTGCTTTCCGATCAGCTTGACGGAGAATTTATTTCGCAGCTGAAACAATATTTTTCCTGGAGTGAAAGCGGGATTTATACTATTGATATACTTTCTGCCGCTCCGGAGGGACGCAGTTCAGCCCGCTTGAGCTGTTCCATACTGAAACCGGAGGTAAATCCGGCTGAAATTACCAATTATCTGGACTTTTTCTTTTATTGAGGAGATTTGATGAAAAACCGGGATGAAATTGCCGGACTGCTTAAATCGTTTGGGTTGACGGACAATGAAGCCATGGCGGAGAGCCGCTGGATAACTGATTATCTGGGGAAAAATTATGCCGGAGTTCTTGAAATTGCGGTGGAAAAAGAAAATGAAATACTGGAGCGGCGGAAAAAACGCGAACCGTTGCAATATATTCTCGGCGAAGCTGATTTCCGGTATCTGACTTTGGAAGTTAATTCCAATGTGCTTATTCCCCGCCCGGAAACGGAGGAATTGTGTGATCTGCTGCTGAAACACATTCCCGGCCAAGGCCGCGGCATACGTCTGCTGGACTTGGGGTGCGGTTCCGGGGCGGTGAGCCTGGCTATGGCTTACGAGTGTCCTGAAATTGAGGTTACTGCGGTGGACATTTCACCTGCAGCTCTCGCTGTCAGCAGGAAAAACGCCGTCAATTATCAGCTGAAAAATGTTTGTTTCCTGCAAAGTGATCTGTTTTCCAATTTGCCGGCAGATGAGAAATTTGATTTGATTGCGGCCAATTTGCCTTATGTTTCCTATGAAGAATATGCCGTGCTTGAGCCGGAAGTTAAAAACTTTGAGCCGGAACTTGCTCTCACTGCGGCGGATGGCGGGTGTGAACTGATGAAAAAAGCGGCGGCAGATGCAGTCAATTACCTGAAAAAAGGAGGAAGAATATTCTTTGAATTATCTCCTCATCAGGCGGAAATCATTGCTGATTATATGAAGCATCTGGGATACCGGGAGGTTGCAGTTATTACTGACCTCACCCGCCGTAACCGTTTTGTTTCAGGAGTTCCCGGAGAATAATTCCCAGCAGCTGGCGTGTCCACTCCACATCTGCTCCGGCGCGGTGAGCCTGCATATTTTCAAATTCATCATCCAGCTGGAATGTCCGGCGCAGGTTTTGCAGACTGTATGAAGGCAGTCCGCGGAATACCTGGCGGGACAATTTCAGCGTATCCAGGGTTTTGCCCTCCCATTGGCAGAGCCCATGCCGGGCCAGGCTCTCCTGGAGAAAGGATAAGTCAAACCTGGCATTATGAGCCACCAGTGTGCTTCCGGCGCAGAAATCCAGAAACACTCCTCCGATTTTTCCGAAATCCGGCGCGTCACAAACCATTTCATCCGAGATATGATGAATCCGGTATGCTCCGTAAGGA
>CASECL010000028.1 GCA_949286445.1 uncultured bacterium
CAAAAAACCTTGCTGCAATTGCAGGACCGATTGTATTGGCCAAGATTTCCGAAAGAGTTCGCAAAGAAGAGGCAAAAATTCGCAGTGAACGATTGTAGCGCATCTCCAGGAATTGCCCGATGGACAGCGCGCGGGTTTCCCTGAAGCGATAGGTACAGTATCCTGTCAGCGACATGATCAAGCCGACTACCATGGTAAATCCACTCCAGAAACTAACGGCAAATCCGCAACGATAGGCAGATTCGACCATTGCTACTAGAGTAATGACACCAAGTCCCGCTTCCAAATCTCCGACAGCGATCACATATCGTCCGGCTACTCGGCCGGCAGCCAAATAGTCTGCGACGCTTCTAACATATCGCTTGGCATAAATTGCCATATAAATAATAAATGCGACAGGGATAAGCGTAATGCACCAATTCAATCCGCTCATGTTTCTGCTTTTTCCTAGTGATTAACCAACAACTAATGAAACAATACCTGGCCGGCCAGTCCCATGAATGCTCTCAATCGTAATTTTAACGGTTTTAAGCTCCTGCGGAGCAAACTTGAACTTCACCACCCGATTGCGATTATCTGCGATCACCGCCAGAAGGGATTCTTTCCCCTCATAAATGCTAACGACCTTAAATTGTTTGACAAGTCCGGAGGGGATAATTTCTGCACACCATTGCGCCCAAGTCCAATCCAGACAGTTGTCAAAAATGATTTCCATGGATTCGGCGAATATAGGGGTATCCCATGTAAAAATTACGCTTTGCGGCAGGTCGGCTCCGGGAATCCACACGTTGGCAGAGTTCTCAGTCCGGTTGACTCCAGAAAAAATTTGTTTGGGCGTGAATGGAGAGAACAACGGTTCCAATCGCATGTCAAACGACCCACGAATCCGACGAATGAAACGGATCTCTGGTTCAAACACTTGTCCTTCCAATTTTCCAGCCTGAGTTCCAGGAAACTCAGTTGAAGTATAAGGCCAAAAGATGTTTTCCCTCGTTGTTTTTATAGCAATGAAATATGATTGGTTCGTTTTTAACGCATTATAGCCCCAGTTGAAATTAAGCGAATTTTCACCCGGCTGGATCATTTGTACGGATTCCTGCAGCAGGTGTTCTGTCCGAAAATCATCAACGCTCTGGCTTTGATACAATTGCAGTGTCAATTCTACCGGAGCGGAGTTGCGATTAACAACAGTCAACACTGCCCGCTCGGGAACAATGTCACCGGTGATGAAACTTTGGGCTGCCATTTCAGGAATTTCATATAAAGTTTCTCCCGGCGGAAGCTGTAACAGCAGAGACGAATCGGCAAAAATATGATCCGGTTTATTGATGATCTTACGGATAAAACCAGGTAAATAACAGTCTCCAGACAACAATTGCTGCTGGAGTTCTTCTATGTGTTCAGCAGAGATTTGAGGAACATCGCATCCGTATTTTTTACAAAGAGCCGCCGCTGTACCTGCCGCTTGCCCTATCAAAGCGCAAGTAGCCATTACCCTGGTACTGCCCAAAGCGACATGACTGGCGCTGATATTACGTCCAGCGAACATCAAATTGGGGATTTTGGTAGAAAATAAGCAACGGAACGGGATGGTATAACGTCCTGGCAATAACCGCCCATGCCAATAACGTTCCGGAGCAGCAGCAATTCCCTTAGGATTGTGTAAGTCAATATGCCAGCCGCCATAGGCAATTGCATCGGTAAAAATCCGACAGTTTTCTACATCCTTTTGCGTTAATACATATTCACCTAGCAGCCTTCTGGACTCACGACGCCCAGGCACGCATCCAATTGACTCCAGTACGTAATTGTCGGCTCCGTGATCACCGTGATTTTTGATATGATCCCAAACCCCCATTACATAACCGAAAAGTTTATCGCGTACCACTTCGGCATCGGCTAGAGGATCCATTTCACCACCGTACTCAATCCACCAATAACCGCCACTGCTGCCGGTCAATGCAGATAACGAATGTGGACAGTCTGACAACGCACCTGGTAAATCATTGTCGGAATAAAATCGCGGAACCCATGCCGGCGGTTGAAATGGAATCGGGCGCCCTGCATCACGAATTTTAAAATAGATCGTACTACCCATGGTAAAGCAGTCCGTCTGTTCAGAAGCCAATGTTTCACCAAAACGTTTTTTGTCTTCGCGTCCTAGCATAAATGGTACCCCGGCGGCAGCAGCTATGCCGCCGTCTCCCGAACAGTCGATAAAAATATCGCCTTGGACGATCATTTCTTTTTCAGTGGTATCCTGACGCAAAGTTACCGTTTGAAGATGTTTGCCGTTCATACAAGGATTACTTGCTCGACAATTGTATTTTACAGTAAGCAATGGCTCTGTACGTAGCATTTCCCATAATACCAGACTCAATACCGAAGGCGATTGAAACGGATTCGGAAAAGTGCTATTACGCTCGAAAATTTCATTGAGCAAGCCGGTTTCACGGGCATAACGATAATGTCCAAGTTCATCTGCTCCTTGGATTTTTACTCCGATTTCACTTCCTGCATTGCCGCCGGGGATTGGACGATCCTGGACCAGTAAAGTACGGCAACCATTGCGACTGGCCGCCAGTGCAGCACAAACACCAGCCATACCGGCTCCGATGATGACAACATCGTATTTCATAAATCTGTGATTCTTTGGTTCGGGGTGAAGGTTACATCATTAAGAATGACAACTGCAATATTGTTCACTCTTGCCGACTTCTATTTTTGATTTCTGCAGGCGACAACGCCTTGTTATAAATAGCCGCTTTTTTTATAGTTCCATTAAAGACTCCACGCACTCCATTGATTTCTCTGGATGACTGGTTGTCTCCCCCCCCACCATAAACTTGGATTGAAGGCATTTTGACGGTCGACTCACGATTCAGGATGGTACCAAGTATAGTTTGTACTCCAATCGGTTCTCCATCAAGGTAAAGAGCGAGACAACTATCTTTGGCGCTGACCGTAGCTACGACGTGATGATATCGGCGTTTATCCAGTTTCAGCGGTTTGGATTTTACCGTGCCGAGATTGATATCGTTAAACATTAGGCAATCACTAACAAACGCCAAGCCAACATGGTTGAACGTGGGATCGTTCATTGTCGAGCCAAAAATATAGTAGGGCTCAAACGTATTGAAACTCTCTCCATAAAGTACTGGATAGGCTGTCAAATCATTGGGCCGAATCCATGCTTCAAGTGTGTATTCTGTACCAGGTTGTACCGGTTTTTTTAAAATTATGGCATTTTTACCGTCAAAGCGGTTTTCTTCCTCAGAACTCCACACCACGTTTCGCTGATCGACATTACCGCCCGGTTGGCAATGATACATTTCATCATATTTTTTCAATGCTAGAAAGTTGTTTTTGACGTAATCAACACGTCCGGCAAAATCGGTCCCGGCCGTCTTCTTACTTGCCTCGATCAGCAATGCACAGAGTCTTTTCACTGTTTCCTGGGGAAGATAAGCAGAGTCGGAATACTCCATATAATTTTTTTCCAAAATGTCATGAAATTCACCCATTTCCGGTGCAGCTGAACCGTAAAGGTCAGAAAAATACTGGTTCAACAACTGGTCACAGTCCAGATCCGGATCCCACAATAATTTCGCCGTCACATAATCATTGAGATTTTGCCACCAGTGACTTTGTGAATCGTAGCGGAAAAAGTGCATTTCGCCATAAACTTTGGCAGGACCGGCCTCTGAAGACGCTTTCATTTTCTTTACGCTGTCAGCAATTAGATGGGGCATCAGCCATGGTACGCCATTTTTTCCGAACGTATTGTAACGCCAGAAATATATCCCCGCCGGCTTTAATTTTTGCCAGCCGTTTAAAAGCTCTTCATCTTCACTCGGCATCCAATGTGGCAACTTGGCGCGACGCAGTCCGGCAACCATCACGACCACGTTGTCCGGCAACTCCTTCACTCTTGTAGGTGGCAACTGATAACGTTCGTAAGCCGGATAAACGATAAAGCAATCGGGGTATTCGGCTTTTACTGCATTGGCTACCTTGATTACCGCATCGGCAACGTAATCAGAATACCATCCGTTCTTGGGACGTGATTTGTCCACAAATGATTGACAGACCGAGCACGAACACATTTCCATAAAGTAGTCGTTCGGGATTATCAAAAAGAATTTACGCTTTCCTTCTCCAATACTTTTCCTACTGAAATGAGCTTTGGCATCAATAACCATCTGATCAATGACTCCTGGATGCGGAAATGCCGGATAATAAAGGTCAGATTTTCCATTTCGGTCGAGGCAGAAATATTCCGGATGAGTATCTTTAAACCGTTTGTTCCAGTAATGAAACGAGTGTTTTGATGCCCAGGGATCACGGTCTCCACCATATCCGACACGCCGGAACCAGGGATCTAGCATCACTTCCATAATACGGTGGGGGAAGTACGGACTCCGTGAGATATCCATATCTGCAATTCGTAAATCGCTTTTTTTCGGAATCACGGTGTAATCCTGTTGCAAGAAACGCACTCCTAATTGTTCTAAAAAATAATAGACGCCGTAAAGGGTACCAACGCTGAGAGGTAGTTTCAACGGAATTGGATCATAAGCCTTCGCATCTTTTCCGACAATGGCGATTACGTTTTTATCGACTTTGATGCAAAATCCGTCTGATTTCATTTTCTTTGTGTTGATGTTCATCTCTTTCGTTGGAGTACTTTCGCCGAGGAGGATGACCGTTTTATACTTGCGTTTTAATTGTTCAAAATTATTTTTATAGACAGTTTCCACCGGGAGTTGGGCTCCCGAGATGTCTTTGATGAATTTCTGCAGCTCTACCGCACCGACTCTGGCGCAACCGGATGCTTCCGGTCCAAGCAGAATTACTGCAGTGGGGGTTCCGTTTTCTGCCAGTTGAGCGGCTCCGGAAAACCATGGCAAGAGAAAAAGGCCGAAAATACTCGACAGCTTCATAATCGTCTTTGTAATCATCTATCACTCCTGACTTTTATATCCATTATGATGTCGTTCAAATCAAAATTCAGTCATTCAGTCTTTATGCCAGTGAAGGATCATGCAAGATGAGCAACTGATACAATAATTCGGGAGCCAATTCGCTTCCATAAATATTACCCTCCAGAGTTTTGTCGTCCGTTCTAGCATTCCATGGATCGGCAAGCCGCTCGTAATGCGCACCTTGCCACTCCCCGTTCAGGACCAGGCAGTGTGCGGACTGCCGGATCAGATAACGCCCTTCCATTTCATAAAATGGATCCGCGAGAAGTTTTCCTAAACGAATAAAATTAAGATACTTGAAAGTATAATAACTGTAAAGAGAATATTGCAGATAATGAGATTGTTCCACATTGCAACCTTGGGTCGGACGTGCTGTCCATGAGAGCTGTTTGGGACACCGCCATAAAAAACTGATCGCCCCCAGATAACCGGCAATCTTTAGATATTTTATATCCACTTCATCTTCGTATCTTTGAAGCATATAAGTTGTAAGCACATGGATGCTTCCTTCCTCATATTCATTAGGTCCCAGATCGGAATGGGCTCCAAAAAAAATAGCCGGCTCAACCGAGTGCGTTATTGTCCAGTTTTCTGCCTTGAGCATTGCGTCCCGCCAATTTTCTTCGCCTGTCATCTGAAAAGCAAGCTGAAAGGCCAGTAGGGAATGAGCTGGAGTCACCGGTGCATTATTCTCTCCGATTAAACCGATTTTTTGTGGTATCGAACCATCGGGTTGCTGTTGTTTTTTCACCCATTGCAAAGTCTCGAATGCCAGAGACATAATATCGGAATATTCGCTAAGTTTGGGTAATTTACGCGCCTGCATTGCTTGGGCGATCTTCAAGAGCCAATATCCGGCCTTAGCGTTTTGCTCCACTTCAAATTCCTGCCGAGAACCTTTATAAAGATAAAAACTCGGTTTCTTAGCTCCGGGGGAAATCGGGTAGAATGCGCCAAAATTAATGTCATTCATATCGTTGACTCTCATGTGCCTGAGCCAGGAAATCTGATCGTTTGCTCGCTTGCGCCAAATCTCTTCGCCAGTAATTTTGTTCAACAACAGGTCAAGATAAATGTTGAACGGTGTGTTAATAATATAGATATCAAATTTCCCTTGCCGGTGCTGATCACATCCGTATGTTGCTCCGTCAATATAATAGGCAGCCCGGCGTCTGCCATCAATCATAAAGCGCATCATATCTGCTTCACTATGGAATACGGGATGCTCGATAAATTCGGCCTTGTAGTGATTCAAGGTTGTCCAAGCCGCGATTAGCTCACGAGGCTGCTTCAGGTAATCTGGAATCACGGATACCACAAGTTGCACCGGAAGATGGTACATTACGCCTTTTTTTAAACAACTGCGCGTTGAACCGGAAACAACCCGTGGTGATTGATTTGGAGCCATTTCCAAGCTCAACTCTTCAAGCCATGTCCCTGGCTTACCATACTCGCAATCCTTACTTACGCCCAGTAGAAATGCAATGCTGCGATCCTGATTGCGGAAGAGTGCGGCGGGAAGCCCACACCAGTTGAATAGTTTTTCGTTCCACTCCGATACTTTGTGTGGCTGATTAGCGGAATAGATGGAAGAGGCTTCTGAATCAATTTCTTCCGGTAAAGACAATGAATTTTCCGCCCATGGATATAAGTTCGCACGCCAGATCGAAGTTTCATTTTGGCCGAAAGAAACTTCAATTCTCGCGTTTAAATCATGATCTGCTTGTGCAAAGATATCCATTGTCACGGCATTGAATGAATCAAAAATCTTCAGTTTTACCTCAAAGGTGACCTTTGTATTTTGTATCTCTTTCTCGCCGTAGAAGTCCAACTGCACGCTTCCCTTCAATTCTTGTCGTTTGACAAGGGGAAGTCTGATCGGAATCAGAGCTGCTTTCGTCTCTGTCAGACGCATGAAAAACAGCGGGGCATTATTTTGAACGCCGACATCCCGATTGGCGGCACGAATTTTTTCCAAACCGTACCCAAACTCATCGTGATTGATGACTATTTCCATTCTATTTCTATTGCATAAGTAGAAAAAATCCATAATTCCTCAAAATATTTTTTCGTCTGTCTATTCGAAGAATTGTCACTTCGTAAAAATGTTCGGTATTTTTATTGAAAAATATAAAATTCCCTTTTAATTTTTTACGGTTGTTTTATGATAATAATCTTCCCACCATTTGGCCGGATATCGAGTCATCGTGGTCACGTGGCCATCAACGAAAGCGAAGTTAGCGGTGTTGCTGGAATGACGCCAATCAACATCGAAATATTTGGTCGGATATTCTTTCGGACGTTTCATATATAATACAAATGCAGAGCTCGCTTTATCCGCATAACTGTCCGCCATCGCCACTGTTCTACTGGGATAGACCAGCTGTGAAATCTTTTTTCTGCATAATAAGTTATATAAAGCATAACTGTAGGGAGGACGGTCAAGCATGGATGGACAATACGTGTACTTGACCAATCCCCATTTGCCGGAGTTCAGCGTGCTGTTGTTTTGTACTGCACTTAGAAGTTGTTCCGTCCATACTAGTTTATTGGCTGAGTTATCGTATGCTGGCGGGTAGAATTCCTTATTTGAGTCCAGATAGAATTGCCAGATCGTGCCCAATGTTTTAAGATTATTGGTACATTCGATTCGCTTAGCGCGTTCACGGGCTTGGTTCAATGCCGGAAGCAACATCGAAGCTAAAATGGCAATAATTGCAATTACAATTAGAAGTTCAATCAATGTAAAGAAATATCTTCCCCGACAACCATTTTTGCAAAGCTTTCGTTCCATTTTCTTCTCCCTTTCTTGAGAGAAATACCTTCCCCGACAACCATTTTTGCAAAACTTTTGTTTCATTTGTCTCTTTTTTTGAAGGAAGCCTATAGATCATTTTTGCCGATATTTGACCAGAGTACAACCAGAACGATATTCAAAAGGGTAAAGCCAGGCGGTCGGTTCGGTAATACTCCCCTGCCAATGACTAGCTAGCATTTGTACTGCTCCTGTTGCTATTTTAGTGATAGGAGAAACTACCGAAGTTAAAATCCGATGCACCAAAGCTTCTGCTATTTTGGTGTCATCAAAGCTAATCATACTGAAATCCATCGGACAAAACAATTTCTTGCTTTCAAAATATAAGATTACCATTGCTCCCAGCCAGTCGGTTGAGGAAATCCAAGCCGTTGGAATTTTGTCCGGTTCTGCAGGCATATTGGTCTGTAGCTCATGATCGATGACAGCAAAGTCCAGTGGCAATCGTTCATCAAGCCAAATTTCTGCAGTCAGTTCGGCGCCTGCTTGTTTCAAACAATTGCAAACACCATAGTAGCGTTCAGAAGAGATATCGCGACTGCCTAGGGAGCCGATCCAGCCAATCCGGGAATGTCCGGCGTCCAATACTTTATTGGCAGCAAAGTTTCCTCCAGCATAATTATCAATTCCGACACCGCTTAGCCCATCGTGTAGATAATGCCGAGATAGCATCACGACGTGTTCAGAAAATCGTTTGGCTAAAAGCAATCGGGCCTGGCGGGAAATCATACCTTCGACAATGCAACAATCAAGATTGGCGCGGCTTAAGCCAATTGGCCAAGTCTTGATATCGTCCAGCATAGCTGTTTCCTGCATCGGAATAACAATAAATCTGATTTGCCAATCAAGTTTGTCAATCTCATTGCCGATTACCAGCATTGAACGATGTGCAAGTTCATGAACATCTTCTATTGATTTAGCCGGAAGTATCAGTGCAACATTATGACTCTCGGCTTCCGCTGGGATATGATAACCCAACTCTCCAGCCATTTTGAGACAGCGTTCTCGGGTGTCAGCTTTGACTCCATAGCATCCGCGCAATGCCCGGCTGACAGTGGATTTGCTGATTTCCAACTTTTGGGCAATATCTTCAATCGTCACTTCTGCTATCTTTCCTATGCGTGGAGTTACTTTTTAAGCTCCCGAATAATTATTGTCACCAATAGTATACTAAAAATAAAATTAAAAAGCAATCGTTTTTGGGGAAAAGATGGAAGTTTTTTTGCAACAAAGTTGCAAGGTGTTTCTTGCGCCAATTGCAACGATCTGGAAATTTAGAGATGATGATCCTCAGGATATCTTGTTATATGATATTTATAGATAAGAAACAAAAATACTTGTAGAATCTATTCAAACGTACTATATTACCCGTATGGAACTTCGAGATGCAAGAAAAATCAATTCTAAAGAATTGTATGATCGTCGAAAGCAAGCGGTTTTGGGTAGTGTCCGCAATTTTGC
>CASECL010000029.1 GCA_949286445.1 uncultured bacterium
AATAGATCATAAGATTCCGGATTCTTTTTCCCCGGGCAACGGTAATAAAGCGGATTTCCCCAGCCGTCAACAAAAATATACACATTTCTGCTTTTCAAATCTCCATTTCCCAATGTGCGCACAACCATATCCAGAAAATCTTCCTTTCCGAAAGCATTCTGAAAATCGTTGACATATCTGGCCGGATATTTTTTACCGTCGGCAGTAATAACCTTGTCCGTGTCCAAATCAGGATTTGACTCATACTTTATCAGGCAATCCGAATCAGACTGAGGGTAATAGCCGTGCTTCAACTTCACCTCTTCCAATGCCGCCTGCAGCCGGCGGATGACCGCCTCGGTCTTTGCTTCAGCCTTCTTATTGCTGGAAACGGTGGCAAGCCCGATCCCCAATCCAGCCAGAATAGCGATAATGGCAACAGCGGCGAGTATCTCAATCAAACTGAAATGACATCTTTTCATCAAAAATCTCCGGTTGAAAAACTTGAAAAACACTTCACAAGGTATTAAGTTAAAACTATACCCTCCATATTTTATACTTAAAAAGTTAAAAATGCAAATGAAAAATCAAAATCTTTTACATAAATTTGAGGTATACGTTCCGGAAAACGACGCTCCGGCCCTGAAAAACGCGCTGGCCGCCGCCGGAGCCGGACGGCTGGGCAATTACGACAGCTGTTTCTGGGAGACCGCCGGAACCGGACAATTCCGTCCGCTGCCGGGCAGTTCTCCGGCCATCAGTGAAGGAGAAGGGAAAATCTGCCAGGTCAGGGAAATAAAAATTGAGTTCATCGCCGAAGCAGAATTCATTCCCTCAATAATTGAAGCGATAAAACAAAATCACCCCTATGAAACTCCGGCATTCAGTTATTGGCCGGTGCAGATAAATCAGTCGTCAGATAAATAAAACGGAGTTGGCAGCATGCATATATTCTTAGATTTGCTCTTTATTTCACCGTTGACATTTTTTCTGGCGGTTCTGGTGGTAACATTTTCCATCTGCTGCCATGAATACTGTCACGCCCGGGTCGCGCTCTGGCAGGGAGATCCGACCGTAATATATACCGGTCACCTCACCTTGAACCCGCTTAAACAGATGGGGGCAGTTTCTCTTGTCATGCTGCTTCTGTTCGGGATTGCCTGGGGATCGGTTCCGGTGTATCCGCCGAATTTCAAAAACAAATACAGCGAATGGCTGGTGGCGTTGGCCGGCCCGGCAGCCAATATAATTTTATTTCTGGTTTTCGGGTTTCTGCTGCTGATTTCGCTGAAACTCAGCGACAACCGGCTGCTGATCGGGGTGCTGAGCTACGCCACTGAAGTAAATTTAGTTCTGGCATTTTTTAATCTGCTGCCTATTCCCGGGCTTGACGGAGGCATAGTGACCACGAAATTACTTCCACGTTTTAAGCAGGCGGAAAACGAGTGGGTCAAGGGAACGATGATAATAATTTTTATTCTGCTTTTTCTGTCGATAGACAAACTCTATCTGGCGGCGTCTTTTGTTACTGATAAATACCTTATGCTGATGGCGAAAATATGGATAGCAATAATCTGATCTGGAGCGTATCCGATGTAAATTCCGCAGTTAAGGACATGCTGGAAAACAGCCTGTATCCTTTCTGGGTAAAGGGTGAAATCAGCAATCTTACACTGCACCGGTCCGGACACGTTTACTGCACGCTGAAAGATGAAAAAAGCCAGCTGCGGGCAGTTTTTTTTAATGGTGCCGCGGTTTTCCGTCAGATGAATTTGTCTGCCGGGTCGATGATTGAAGCCTGGGGCAGACTGACGGTTTACACGGTTCGCGGCGAATATCAGTTTTCCATCAGCAAACTGCGCGAGGCCGGGATCGGCGATATGCAGAAAAGGTTTGAAATGCTGAAAAACAAACTTGCTGCCGAGGGATTGTTTGATGAAAACCGGAAACGCCCATTGCCTGCCCTCCCCCGGAGTGTCGGGGTAATTACTTCACCGACCGGAGCTGCGCTGCGGGACTTTCTCAACATTATCAATCGCCGTTTTCCGAAAATGCATCTGAAAATCTATCCCTGTCTGGTGCAGGGAGAAGAGGCGGCAGGCAGTGTTGCTGCCGGAATTGACTTTTTCAACCGGACGATGGCGGCAGATGTGCTGGTAATTACCCGCGGCGGCGGCAGCATGGAAGATCTCTGGCCGTTCAATGAAGAAACATTGGTTCGTGCTGTGGCCGGAAGCCGTATTCCGGTAATAAGTGCAGTGGGACATGAAATTGATTTTACGCTCTGTGACTTTGCCGCTGATTTGAGAGCTCCGACACCGTCAGCGGCGGCGGAACTGGTAACGGGGGAATTTACCTCCATTCAGGATGAAGTGGAGTTAAAAAGCAGGCAATTGCGTGAAATACTCAATTACCGCGACCTGAAGTTGAAAAATCAGCTTATGAGGGCGGAAAACGCTTTCAATCCCCAGAGGCTGCTGAATAAAGTTCATGATTATATGCGGCATCTGGATGAATATGATAATTTTTTCACCCGGCGGCTGGAAAATTTTATTTTTACAAATAAGTCGAAACTGGATCTGGCGGCGGAGAAACTTTCCGGCTTGAGCGTTGACCGTCAGCTGGCACGCGGTTTTTCTCTGCTTTTTGACGGAAGCGGCAGGCTGGTACGCAGTGTGTCC
>CASECL010000030.1 GCA_949286445.1 uncultured bacterium
CGTCTGGAAAACCGTTACGGCACGGTGAGCTGCCCGCTGGTGCATCATACTCCATTTCAGCTTCTGGTGGCGGTGGTGCTTTCTGCCCAGTGCACTGACAAAAGGGTAAATATGGTAACCCCTGAACTTTTCCGGCGTTTTCCCGACCCGGAGACCTTCGCTGCGGCGGGGGAGGGCGAAATTGAAGAACTGGTGAAAAGCTGCGGCCTGTATCAGAGTAAAAGTAAAAATCTCCGGGCGGCGGCGAAGATGATTGTGGAAAAATTTCACGGTGAAGTTCCCCGTACCATGGCAGAACTGCTGGAATTGCCCGGCATCGGCCGCAAGAGTGCCAATGTATTGTTGGGCAATGCGTTTGATACGCCGGGATTTCCGGTTGATACCCACGTTAAACGCCTGCTCAATCTGATTGGGGCAGTGAAGAGTGATTCGCCGGAAGCAATTGAAAAAAAGGTCTGTTCCCTGCTGCCGGATAAATACTGGACGGATTTTTCCCATCTGCTGATCCAGCACGGACGGACGGTATGCCGTGCCGGCAGACCGGCATGTGATAAATGCGAACTTATGGAGCTTTGCCGGCATGGCGGTAAAAAATGATTCCCGGAAAATTGAGCCGGGAGATACTTTTGTAGCGATATCCGGCAGTAATGCCGACGGACTCAAGTTCATCAGTGAAGCCATTGCCCGCGGTGCGTCAAAGGTGGTCTATGGAGCCTCCCGTCCGCCGGAAATTTTTTCTCCCGGAGTGGAATATATTCCGGTATCAGATCCCTACTTTTATTTTGCGGAAAAAGTCCGTGAAGCGAATGGTTTTCCGGACCTGGCACTGGATTTATACGGTGTTACCGGAACCAACGGCAAAACCACCAGTGTTTATCTGCTCCGCCGTTTACTGGGCGAAAAAGATTGCGGCATGCTTACCACGGTGGAATATTATGACGGGGGGGAGACTATGCCGTCAAATCAGACTACGCCGGATCCGGAGCGGTTGTTTGCCATGTTCCGCAGGATGAAGGAAAACCGCCTCCGGTACGCGGCAATGGAGTTATCCAGCCATGCTTTGAGCCAGAGCCGGACGGGGGGGGCGCGGTTTAAAGGGGCGGTATTTACCAACTTTACCGGAGACCATCTGGATTACCACAAGACCCGGGAAAACTATCTGGCGGCCAAAAAAAGGCTGTTTCTGGAGCTGCTGGCGGATGACGGGGCGGCGGTGCTTAATTTTGATGACCAGGCGGTGAAGTCTGTTGCGACTGAAATTACCCGCGGCAGAGTAATCGGCATTGGCATGGCACCGGATGCTGATTACCGGATCGAAAGAGTTTCCTGTGATGTTAATGGCAGTTCTTTTCTTTTGAACGGGCGGGAATTTTCCAGTAATTTATCCGGGCTTCACAATGTTTACAATCTTGCGGGGGTGCTGGCTGTACTGCTGGAAAACGGTTTTGATGCGGATGATTTGCAACAGAAGTTAAACTCTCCGGTGCTGGTGCCGGGGCGGCTGGAAAAAATACCGCTGCATAATGGAGCCAATGTTTTTATTGATTATGCGCATACTGATGATGCGCTGAAAAATATATTGCAGACGGTGAGGAATTTCTCCGGAAGCGGGAAATTAACCGTAGTTTTCGGCTGCGGCGGCGACCGGGATCGGAGCAAAAGGCCGCGGATGGGGAAGGCGGCGGCGGAATACGCGGATAAAATCGTTGTTACCAGCGACAATCCCCGGAGCGAGACACCATCAGATATCATTGACGGGATAGTGAAAGGAATTCCGGAAGATTTCCAGGGGGAGCTGCGTATCGAACCTGATCGCGGAGAAGCAGTAAAAAATACTCTGGCGGAGAGTGTGCCCGGGGAAAGTATTGTAATTGCCGGTAAAGGGCATGAAAATTATCAGGAAATCAACGGCGTAAGGAAGTATTTTTCCGACCGAGATGAAGTACTGAAAAATATCCGGATGCCGGAATAAGTTTGAATTCATCTTTGCGTAGATGGTATTTTACGGCAAATGCCGCCTTCGGGGCGGGTGGAATGGAACATAATTTTTCTGTTTTTCCTGCATACCGCCGGGGATAGAAGTGCGGGGGATAACGAAAAAAACGGGGAAGAAAATTTCTTCTCCGTTTTTTTGCTTATTTAAGAATTGTTCGACCGGAAGTTTTTCTGATTTTTCCCGGTTTCTGATTTTCCTGTCTTTGGCGGATCAGAAACCGGATCGTACTTTAAACCGGGAAATGTATTGCCATTTTTCTTCCGGTAAATTTACCGTGCACTCCGGACCGTGAATTCAAACACCCGTCCCCGGCGCAGTTTGCGGACAAAGAATTCTGCGTCTCCCTTTTGCAATGTATCTCCCACCCGCGGCAGGCGTCCCAGTTCACGGGCGAACCATACCGCCAGCGGTTCACGGCGGTTGGGCAGAACCATGTGAGTTTCCCGTGCCAGCAGAGACACTGGAATACCGCCGCCGACAATCCAGAGGTTTTCACTGGGGGAATACAGCGTGCGCGGCAGTGGATCGAATTCATCGTCCAGATCGCCGAGCATTTCCTCAATAACATCTTCCTGAGTGACCATGCCGAGGGTTTTGCCGTTGTCCGGATCCCGGATAATCACCAGATGGCTGTGCCGGGTAAGAACATTTTCCAGCAGTTTTGCCGCGGTATCATCCGGGTCGGCAAAACCAATCGGCCGGATAAGATCATTGATGGAGTGTTTGCCGCCATCTTTGCGCAGACAGTTGGTAGCCACCAGCTCTTTGAAGTTGATGTAGCCGATAACCCGGTCTCTGTCGCCGGCTTCGCAGACCGGATAGCGGGTGTGAAAATCCCCCGCAGCCCGGTCAATCGCTTCGGAAACACTTATGGATGACGGCAGCATGGAGATATTTTCGCACGGCAGCATCACCTCCCGGGCGGTTTTCTTGGAAAGTTCCGGTACCGAGCGGATAATACGCTCCTGCCGGGAACTGATCAACTGTGAACTGCGGGCCAAAGCAGCCAGGGCAGAAATTTCCTCAGCCGTGGAACTTTTGGTGTTCTGACCCTTGAATTCAAACGGCAGATTGAGAAAATGAGTTATTTTTATCAACGGCATCAACAGATAGATCAGATACTGCAGCGGATGTGCCGCCAACTTGATTATCTGTTTGTTGAAGCGGACCCCCAGGGTCTTCGGAAGAATTTCCGTATATTGCACCATGATCAGAGTAAGAGATATGGAGAATATCCACAGGTAGCTTGATCCGCAAAGCTGTTCAAACTTTGCTCCCCCTACTGAAGCTCCGATAGTATGCGCCGCAGTATTGGCAATGAGTATTACTGCGATTGACCGGTCAACTCTTTGTTTCAGCGCACTGCACACATCGCCGATCGTCGGATGTTTACGTCTTATATCAGCTAACTGACTTGGCGTCAGACTCAGCAACGCCGCCTCCAGAAGTGAACAAATAAATGAGAGTACCAGCGCGCTTCCCACGCTGACGGCGAAAACGATCCAGTTTAGATTCATGGCTCCTCTTTTTGTTGTGTTGTATTCGCAGAGGGCGGTTTTTTTGCCGCCTCCTCCGCCAGACGCTGCCTTAATGCAGCCGACAGCGCGGGCGGAAAGGCCTGAAGGCAATTTTCCACTACCGTGCGTTTTATGTCGGCGTAGGGCGCAAGCGAGCGGCCCTCCACGTCTTTGAATTCCCTGGTGTAATAGGCGTAAACAAATGCCGCTGTTTTTTCATTGGCCGCCGCGGCGTCAAGTTCGCCGTAAGCCAGAAAAGTACAGCTTTGGAAAAGCAGTCCCACAATAACATCGGTGGCCTTCTTATTTGACGCATCTTTAATATTCTGCACCCACTCGCTCATAACAAAATTCTCCATCGGAATTTTGCGGTAACGGGGTTCTTCCCGGGCCAGTTCCCGGTAATATTCTTTTGCCTTGCTCTCACGTCCGTAATTATACAGGATGGTGATCGCATTCTTGATGAAGTTGATTTTTGCAGAACGGAAAGTCGGATCATTATCGTTCTGCTTGTAAGTTTCCTCATAAGTGCGTTTCACCGCATCAATCAGATCCAAATTGGGAATGACGATGATATCTTCAAATTTCTTATCGTCGAGCAGCAGCAGGCGGCCGCTTTTAAAGGCATCATACATAGCCTGGGTAATCATACGTTCACAATCCAGATTCCGGTTGCCGGGGGTTTTCTTCAGTCCCATGGTCGCCCAGTAAATGGCCTGGGATTCCGGCAGCCGCCAGTCCAGATTGCCGTAACGGTTGTTTATTTCAAGAATGAGTTTGGGGTCGAGTTTGTATTCCAAACGCAGATATTCGCTCTTGAAGTAATCTTCCATCGGCTTGCGGAGTTTTTCCGGCAGGGCATTGACAAATTTTTCCGGCAGTTTTTCCTCATTGCGGAAATAGGTCCATAATTTTTCATAAGAGTCCATGCCTGCTGCGGAAAGTGCCGCCTGATAAGAAGAATTTGCGGCATATTTCGCCAGAAACTCCTTTTCATTTGCCGGAGCCGCGGCGAAACCTTCCCAATCCGGGTTGGAGCCCAGAATCCGGTTCATCTGCATTGCCAGCTGGTTTTTGTAATACAAGTTGGCACTGTCCAGAATATTTCCCATTTTGTGCTGGAATATCCAGCCCAGATCACGGTAGAGAATGGGATCTTCCGGATTGTAAACAATCGCCCGGTCACGCAGTAATTTCACCCCTTCCTGCACCCACTTCCAGCGTTCCTCCGGCGTAGAACAGGTTACCGAAATATTGTACGCCATATTCCAGGCCAGATAGTTTGCCGCCCCTGCAAAATTGGGCTGCAAATCGGTCATCCAGCGCGCCAGCTGAACCATTTCAAAATAGTTGCCTTTGTCCTGAAGCGATAATGCCCGCAGCCAGAGCAAATCGGCGATCACACCCCGCAGACTGCCCAGTGCCACGGTGGTGAAAACCACCATCGGCGAGGCGTTGCGGATTTCCCCTGTGTAACGCAGGTGTTCACTCTCAATCATCCCGTCCAGTCGTCTTTCTGTCCGGTTGAGCAGAAAAGCCATCGCGAGAGTGAATATCACCAAAACCAGATAAAAACTGTATTTTTTTATTTTGCCGATCATCTTCTGGTCACCAATCCCATTTCACGGCGGCGGTAGAGAAAGCCGCCGAGCAGAAACCAGGGCAGCGTCCGCAGCACAAAGTAAAATAAAAATATTTTCCCCACTTCGCTCCATTCGATAAGTTCGCCGTTTGAAAGCGGAGTGCTGATATCAAAATTCTGTATCGGAATAATGATGAAGAGCAGGAATTTGCCCACATAATATCCGATGTAATCCCCCGCCGTACCGAAATAAGTGGTGTCAACCAGATAGAGGGCAAAGCCGCCGAAAAGCAGGTAGGATATGATCAGAAATATTGCTGTCGGCATGGAAAAATACGCCGCCGCAGCACACCCGAGAGCCGCCATCATCATAATAAGAAGTGCAGTTACCACCGTTCCCCGGAAAAAGTTTCCGGCAAAGGAGCTTACTTTCATCAGCAATTTCGGGCCGTCTGCAATCTGAAAGAATTGTGTTCCCTCTTTGGTGTCCAAATTCATGTAAAGCAAATGTACTTTATTATCTTTTGTCACCATTTTCCATTCCGGCAGCAGCACCAGTTCGTGGAATTCGCCGCCCTGCATGGTCTGCACCCCGTCTCCGATCGGGTAGAGGTAAATTTGAAAATCATTCTCTCCTTCGGTCTGTTTCGAGGCTTCAAAAACATTTTTCGCCGTGGATTTAACTACATCGCGGGGAATACCGAGCTGCCATGCCCCATAGGTGGGACGTTGTTTATTGCCTCCGATTTCATCAATGTAGGGGCGGAACCGCAGGTACAAAGGCGATTTAAGATCCTGGGGAATGCCGCTGAACACAAAAGTACGCGCATCTCCGGCTTTGAGTTTGGCCATGTCGGCAATCACTTCTTTACGCACTTCTTCATAAAGTTTGCTGTGATCCACCTCAATATCCTGGCTGTTGTTGCCTTTGCGCAGAGCATCAAGTTTCTCATTGTATTTCATGGTCGTGAGGGTGCTGATATCCTCGCGGTCCGGCAGAAATACCCGGCGGCCTACCAGAACTTCATTCTGCACCTTGGTCCGCTCTTTTTCGGAAAATTTGCGGTGATTGAACTGGTACACCACGCCGAAATAGACCACCGCAGAAGCTACGGCGAGCAGAAATATATTCAGAAGTGATACTGCGGCAAATTTCCCGCAGTATATGGTCCAGCGGGAAACCGGCTTGGTTACGGCAAGATGGATGCGGTAATTTTCCACATCTCTGGTCATAACTGACGCGCCGAGCCAAAGGGCGGACAGCGCAAGAATCCAGCTGATGCTCTGCAGACTGTAAAGCAATGCCACCTGAACATATCCGGATGCATCTCCATCCGCCGAACCGACTGTCCAGGGGATCAATATTGAAGCCAACACCAGAAAAAAGAGCAGCAGTTTAAATATATTACTGCGGTTGCTCTCTCTCAGTGTGAGTTTGATAATGGCGAAAAATCCGCGCATATTTACCTTTGTTTCCTGTTTATTGATCTTTTTTACCGAAAAGCTGGCTGAGTTTTTCGTCTGCCAGACGGATGTTTTCTTCCGATTCTGCAGTTGAAGATGTCGTGCCTTCCGGCTCTTTTTCCAACTTGTCCGCCGCTTTTGAAACGCTGTTTACCGGATCGCCAACCAGTTTTTCCAATTTTTCTTCTGCCGCTTCTTCTGCCGTTGCAGCATCTTTTGCCGCGGCTTCGGCGTTTTTCCCGGGAGCGGATTTATTTTCCGGAGCAGTGACATTTTTTTCCTCACTGTCAGTCAGGGCTGACAAAAGACGGGCTTCAGCCTTTTCCTCTTCAGTCAACGTTTTACCGTCATTGCCGGACAGATATTCCGGCATAGCTCCGCCCAGAGCGGCTCCGCTGGTTTCCACGCTTTCCTGTTTTGCCTTGGCAATGACTTCGAGGAAATACTCCTCAAGCGTCCGGCGCGGGTTGTCAATAGTGAATGACTCTTTTCCGCAGTCTCTCTGCAATATGGATATAATCTCTTTTTCAGTCCGTTCGGAAAGCCGCGGAGCAATAATTTCAGTTTCATCGGAAACACTCAGCAGATTGTTCAGTTCTCCCTCGCTGCGTATTTTCCCTCCGTAGAGAATGATGACCCGGTCGCAGACATCCTGGACATCGCTGAGCAGGTGGCTGGTCACTAAAACCGTTTTACCCCGTTTTTTCAAGTTAAGAATAAGATCTTTTACCTCCCGGCACCCCAGCGGATCGAGTCCGCTGGTCGGTTCATCCAGCACCAGGAAAGCCGGATCATTGATCATTGCCTGAGCCAGTCCCACCCGGCGGGCCATTCCCTTGGAAAACTCTCCGACTCTCCGGTTGCGGGCATGGGACAATCCCACCATCTCCAGCAGCTGGTCAATTCTCCTTTTGCGTTCTCCGGCCGGAATGTTGAAAAGTGAACCGAAAAAGTCCAGCGTTTCCGCCGCGGTAAGATACTTGTAAAGATATGATTCTTCCGGCAGGTACCCGATTTCCTTTTTGGTTTCCACTGCCCGGGGTGATTTTCCCAGCACGGTAAGTTTTCCTGCGGTGGGATACAGCAATCCCAGCAGCATCTTCACCGTGGTGGATTTTCCGGACCCGTTCGGCCCCAGCAACCCTACGACTTCGCCGGAATTTACCTCAAAATCAATATCATTCACCGCCCGGGCTTTGGGGCGTCCCCAGAAATCGCGGAATGTTTTGGTCAGTCCGACTGCCTTTACCACACAGGTATCGTTATTCATAATCGCTCACCCCCGTACCGGTTCAGCCGTTCTGCCGGGCGGAACTTTTCATGGTAAGTTCCTCTCCGGTGCGCATGAGTCTGGCACTGTTGAAAATCACAATCAGCGTACTTGCCGTATGCAGTATTGCCGCCCGGATCGGCGTCATCCAGCCGAAAACCGAAAGCAGAATACCGATGATTACAAAGCAGAGTCCGAAAAGCAGATTCTGATTGATAATCGAACGGGACTGCCTGGACAAGATCAAAAGCATGGGAATACGGCGCAAATCGTTGGTCATCAAAGCAACCGATGCACTGTTTATCGCCACATCGCTGCCGATTGCCCCCATTGCCACGCCGAGATCCCCGGCCGCCAGAGCGGGAGCATCGTTGACACCGTCGCCTACTACTGCAACCAGAGAATTCTTTTTGACTTTCTGAACGTAAGCAACTTTACCTTCCGGCAGTGATTCACTGCTGTAATCATCCAATGCCAGTTTTGACGCCACCCGGTGGGCCGCACTTTCCCGGTCTCCGGTAACCATGGCAATAAAACGCACATTCTGTTTGCGCAGTGCTTCAATCATTTCAGCGGCATTTTCCCGCATTTTGTCCTGCAAGCCGATCCAGCCCAGCAGTTTGCCGTCGCAGCTGACAAAAATTACGCTCATGCCTTCAGCATCTTTTTCGTTATACTGCGAAAAATCGGTCAAGCCCTGATCTTTCAGGTAACTCAGCCGGCCGATCCGGTAGGATTTGCCATTGATTGTACCGGAAACACCCCGGCCGTGGTATTCTTTGAAATCACTCACTTCATCCGGAGAAAGTCCGGCTTCCGCCGCCAGCCGCACCAGAGCCTGGGCAGTGGGGTGGTTGCTGAAGCGTTCTACGGAAAATGCGGCCTTCAGCAGTTGAGCCGGGGTGATATCTCCGAACGGCTGGAGTTTCACTACGGAAAGAATACCGTCAGTCAGAGTACCGGTTTTGTCAAATACAAAGGCCTTTACCTTGGCGGCAAGTTCCAGATGGCTGATATTCTTTATCAGTATTCCCAATCTTGCCGCCGCCGCCACCGCCGCCACCACTGCAGTCGGGGTGGAAAGTACAATTGCGCAGGGGCAGGCGATTACCATAAGGGCGATCACCCGGTCCATGCTGCGGGTGAAGAAAAAGGTTATCGCCGCCAGCATCAGCACTGTCGGAGTGTAAAAATTGGCGTAGCGGTCGATAATCCGCACCACCGGGGTACGGCTGTTTTCCGCGGCGAGAATCATCTCTTTGACTTTTCCCAGCGTGGTATCGGAACCGAGTTTGGTCACCTCCAGCTCCACCATACCGCTTTCATTGGCGGTACCGGCAAAGACATCATCTCCCGGGAACTTGTCCACCGGAAGTGATTCTCCGGTAATCGACGCCTGGTTTACCGCAGTTTCCCCGGCTAAAATACGTCCATCCACCGGGAAGTTTTCTCCGGGCAGCACCCGGATCCGGTCGCCGAGTTTCAACGTGGAAACATCAACCTTGCTTTCCGTCCCGTCCGGAGCAATAAAATGCGCTTCGCTGGGGGTAAGTTTGATCAGTTCCTCAATGGAACGCTGGGCTCCGCTGGCAGTGCGGGTCTCAATAATAATGGTCAGCAGCAGGAAAAAGGCGATAATACCGGCAGTCTGGAAATTGCTGCCTCCGGTTTCCGAACTTCCTCCCGCCAGCGCGGCCAGAATTGCCAGTGCGACCAGTTCATTCATATAAACTTTGCCGGTGGCCAGATCTTTTATTGCGGTAATAACAATCGGCAGTGCCAGAATGAACGCTCCTGCCATTGCGCTGAACATAGCTGCAAACTTCTGTCCCGGGAAATAGTATTCCAACAGATAGGAGTTGACAATCAGTACCCCGCCGAACAGGGCGAAAAATATTCTTCCCATGGAGCGGTCATGGCCGACTCCCTCGGTCAATGCATCATGTCCGCAGGGACACTTGGGTTTGCCCTCGGCATGCTCATGTTTGTGATCGTGTCCGCAGGAACAATTTTCCCCGTGTTCATGCTTGTGATTATGTTTGCAGGAACAATTTTCCCCGTGTTCATGCTTGTGATCATGTCCACAGGAACAACCCTTGCCGGAATGCGCTTCCTGACCGGCTGTCGCGGTGTCTGTTTTCTTTGCAGTTTTATCTTTCATTTCCTCTCCAGTTGGCGCGGAAGGAATTATCTTTTTTTCTCCGTTCATTCCGTCTCTCCTTCCCCGGCATCAGCCGTTTTCCCAGTCCGGGGTTCGGGATTGAGCTTCATCCTCAACTGTTTTCCGCTGTTTCCAGTCTGGCTGCCGAGCACGAAGTTATCTTCCAGATTTTCCAGTGCGGAGGAAATCGCGTTGTAATAAAGCGAAGTCAGCACCGACGGACTTTTCTGGTACTCCTGAAGGATACGCTCAAAGTAGATACTTTGAGATTCCAGCTCAGATACCACCTGACGGCGGTAAATTTCCGCCTCTGATTTAATTTCGGTGGCTTTGGCCTGGGCCGAATTTCTGGTCTTTACCGAGTACTCCTCTGCTTCGATAATCAGCGCGGTACGGCGGCTGACCGCGGCGGAAACTTCATCAAAAGCCGCCTTGGTCTGCCCCGGAGGCGCGGCAGAAATCAAATTCACACTGCGTATTTCA
>CASECL010000031.1 GCA_949286445.1 uncultured bacterium
GCATGGGAATAAAGCTTTTGCCGTGCAAGCCGAATTTATGCATAAAGCCATCCATAACGAAGGCCGCTCTGGCCATGTAACCGGTGGTTTCCAGCAGGGCGATAAAGAGAAAGAGAATGAGTATATTGGGGAGAAACACCAGTACTCCTCCCACTCCTCCGATTACCCCTTCTGCGATAAGATCCCTGAAGTAGATGGCAAAATTTTCCGGCCAGACTCTGACCACCAGGTCGCCGAGAAAGGCGAAAAACATCTCCAGCAGTTTTACAAACGGTTCGGCAAAGGTAAAGGTGAGAAAGAACATCAACAGCATGATAACAAAGAATATCGGAAGCCCCAATACCTTGTTAAGTATAATTTTATCAATGGCATCCGACAGCTGGCGGCGTTTCTCATTGGTAATGCGGATACATTCCCGGCAGGCACCGGAAATAATGCCGTAACGCAGGTCGGCAATAAATATTTCACTGCCGGTTTGAGTTTTCTTTTCCAGCAGTTCAGCTGCGGCTTCCGCCTGTTTAAGTACCGGAGCAAAACGTTTATCGGCCAGAGTTACCGGGTCTTTCTCCAGAAGTTTGATAGCAAAATACCTGGGCGGCACCATGAATTTATCCGGCAGAGAGCTTACAGAATCAGTTAAATCAGCAATCATTTTATCCACCGGTTCACCGTAACGCAGTTCTCTGCGCGGTGCAGGGGAGAGTTTTCCGGTGAGGAGTTTGGCAATGGTCTGTTTCAACTCCTCCATGCCGATATTTTCGCTGCCGACAGTAGGCACGATACGGCTGGAAAAATAACGTTCCAGAAGTTCAAAATTAAACTCCATTCCCCGATTTTTTGCATCATCAATCATGTTGAAGCACAGGATCATTGGTATATCCAGCTCAATAAGCTGGGTGGTAAGGTATAGATTGCGCTGGAGATTGCCGGAGTCAACCACATTTATAATAAGGTCGATTTTAGTATTAAGCAATACATCAGCGGATACCTTTTCTTCCGGGGAAGAAGAAGAAAGGCTGTAAATACCGGGAAGATCAACAATTTCCAGCTCCACATCGCCGATCCGGCAGAAACCGCTTTTGCTTTCCACCGTAACTCCGGAGTAATTTCCCACATGCTGTCTGGATCCGGTAAGCAGGTTGAATATGGTGGTTTTGCCGCAATTCGGATTTCCGGCGAGAGCGGCACGGTAGATCTTTTTCATTTTGTTTTCCTCACCCATATATAAGCGGCATCCCGGCGGCGGAGTGAAAGACTGCAGCCCATAACCTTTATTCTGAGCAGGTCGCCGAACGGCGCGCTTCCTTCAAGTTTGAGCAATGTTCCACTGACCAGACCGAGGTCGGCAAATTTTTTTACGCCCCGGAGGCTTTCCGCCACCCGGACTACCACGCCGGATTCCCCCTCTTTGAGGTCAGCAAGCGGGATCAGTTTTTCTGCATTTTCGGCACAGATCTGCGGCATGGTTTTTCGGAGATATTTCCGTAATTCGGAACAGTCCTCCCGCTCAAGCACCGCGTCAGACAGCGTGACGATGCGGCTCATGACTTTTTCTCCGATAGTATGTTCCACTTTGCAGGCGGCCTCGTCGGCTTCGTTTTCCGCCAGCAGGAGCAATTCGGAAAAGAAGCGTTTCAGTGAATTGTGGCGATGGCGTATTACGGAAGCTACTTCGGCCCCGGCCGCGGTAAGTGACACCGGAGAGTGGGGTTGGTAATTGATCAGACCGCGTTCAGAGAGCGCGATCAGCGCGTTGGAAACCGAGGGCATTTTTACCTTGAGTTTTTCCGCGATTTCCTTGGTGTGGGCATGCCCGCTTTCCTCCACCAGGAGGGCGATGGTTTCGAGATAATCCTCCATGCTGCTGGAAAGAGCAAATTTTTCCATAAGAGAAGGTAGACTCCGTTTTAAATTCGATAATTTTTCATGTCTTTTAAATATACAATCAGGTGAGGTAAAATACAAGGGCAAAAGTTTTTCCCGGCTAATTTTTTGACAAATTTATGTAACGAGCTTTAAAAAATATTTTCCGGTGCTATATTAATGGACAATAGGTATTTTCATTAACACGTTAGCGAATCAACTTATTAAAGTCGAGGAGAAGAAAATGAGTTGTCCCTATCAGTGCTCGCATGAAGTCGAGCAGATGTGCCATGTTGCCAAAGGCGCAAAGCACGATCCGGCTCCCATTCCGGAAGAAGGTAAATGGGTAAAATCCAAGCAGATAACTGATGTGTCCGGTCTGACCCACGGCGTGGGCTGGTGCGCTCCGCAGCAGGGCGCATGCAAACTTACGCTCAACGTCAAGAACGGCGTTATTGTTGAAGCTCTGGTTGAGACTCTGGGATGCTCCGGTATGACCCATTCCGCGGCTATGGCGGCGGAAATCCTGCCTGGCAAAACCATTCTTGAGGCGTTGAACACCGACTTGGTCTGCGATGCGATCAACGTGGCAATGCGTGAATTGTTCCTGCAGATCGTTTACGGCCGTACTCAGACGGCGTTTTCCGAAAACGGCCTTCCGGTTGGTGCCGGACTCGAAGATCTGGGCAAAGGTGTGCGTTCACAGGTTGGCACGATGTACTCCACCGTGGTCAAGGGACCGCGTTATCTGGAAATGGCCGAAGGCTACGTTCTGGAAATCGGTCTTGATGCCAATGATGAAATCATCGGTTACAAGTTCGTTCACATGGGCAAAATGATGGAAGCCATCCGCAAGGGCGTCGATCCCAAGACGGCGTTTGAAAAGAACGTCGGCACCTATGGCCGGTTCGACGAGGCAGTGAAGAAGATCGACCCGCGCAAGGAATAAGGAGGCTGGACAAATGAGTTTGTTTGAAGGTTACGAACGGCGCATTGGAAATATTGAAAAGGCGCTCAAGGAATACGGGCTTGCCTCGCTGGAAGATGCCAGGCAGCTTTGCCTGTCCAAGGGAATTGATGTAGAAAAGATTGTCAAAGGCGTCCAGATGATTGCCTTTGAAAATGCGGTGTGGGCCTATACTCTCGGTGCCGCCATCGCGATTAAGCGCAACTCCGCAAATGCGGCAGAAGCGGCGGAAAACATCGGTATCGGTCTGCAGGCCTTCTGCGTACCCGGTTCTGTGGCGGATCAGCGTGATGTCGGTTTGGGCCACGGCAATCTTGGCGCGATGCTGCTGCGGGATGAAACCCAGTGCTTCTGCTTCCTGGCCGGACATGAGTCCTTTGCCGCGGCGGAAGGAGCCATCGGTATTGCCCGTACCGCCAATCAGGTCAGAAAGACCCCGCTCCGGGTTATCCTCAACGGTCTGGGCAAGGATGCCGCTTATATCATCAGCCGTATCAACGGTTTTACCTTTGTGGAAACCGATTATGACTACAAGACCGGCAAACTGAATATTGTGGCGGAAAAAGCTTTCTCCGACGGACCGAAAGCCAAAGTAAAGGTTTACGGTGCGGATGATGTGAGCGAAGGTGTGGCGATCATGATCCACGAGGGTGTGGACGTGTCGATCACCGGCAATTCCACCAACCCGACCCGTTTCCAGCATCCGGTGGCCGGAACTTACAAGAAGTGGGCAATCGAACACGGCAAGAAGTATTTCTCGGTAGCCTCCGGCGGCGGTACCGGACGTACCCTGCATCCGGACAACATGGGTGCCGGACCGGCTTCTTACGGTATGACTGATACGATGGGCAGAATGCACGGTGACGCGCAGTTTGCCGGATCGTCCAGCGTGCCGGCTCACGTGGATATGATGGGCCTTATCGGCATGGGCAACAACCCGATGGTCGGCGCCACTGTGGCGGTGGCCGTAGCGGTGGCTCAGGCCAAGTAATAAGCCGCACAAAATAAAGCAGATACCGCCGATCCGGGAGACAGAATAATTTTCTGTTCCCGTCGGTGGTTTTGCATTTTTATTGAGCGGATTAAATTAAACAGGAGATAAGAAAAATTGGGTTTGATACTTGGAATAGAAAGCAGCTGCGATGAAACCGCCGCCGCCGTGGTTGAAAACGGTTATCTGGTGCGTTCAAGCGTGATCGCTTCCCAGATCGCCAAACATGCTGTTCATGGCGGAGTGGTGCCGGAACTTGCCGCGCGGGAACATCTTAAGGCTTTGAATTGTGTATTGTCTCCTGCGTTGAGTGAAGCCGGAGTTACCATGAAAGATATTGACGCGGTAGCGGTAACTCAGGGGCCGGGATTGATACCGGCATTGATTGTGGGGCTGTCATTTGCCAAAGGCCTGGCGGCAGGATGGAATAAAAAATTTATCGGTGTCAATCATTTTGTCGGACACATTTATTCTGCGTTTCTGGGCGAAGAGGGCAGGGGGGTGCTGGAGAATAAAAATTCTTATCCGCTGCTGGCTCTGGTGGTTTCCGGGGGGCATACCTCGCTGTTGATTATTGACGGAGACGGGAGAGTCACCAATCTGGGATCCACCATAGATGATGCGGCAGGAGAGGCTTTGGATAAGGGAGCTAAGTTGCTGGGCTTGGGATATCCCGGCGGACCGGTAATTCAGAAAACCGCGGAGAACGGCGACGGTAAAAAATATTATTTCCCGCGTCCGCTTACCGGGGCGGCGGGAAAGGCGTTGAGTGAGGAAAATCTGTTTAATTTCAGCTTCAGCGGGATAAAAACGGCATTGCTTTATCACGTGAAAAAGCATGAAAATGAATTGTCTGATGCGCAGTTTATTGCGGATACTGCGGCTTCTTATCAGGAAGCGGTGGTGGATGTGCTGGTAAAGAAAACCATGCTGGCGGCAAAAAAGTATAATGTGAAAGTTATTGTCTGCGCCGGAGGGGTAGCTTGCAATTCCCTGCTGCGCTCAGAGCTGGAGAAACACACCCCGGAGGGGATACAGCTGCGTTTGGCAGAGCGGAAAAACTGTACCGATAATGCTGCGATGATTGCCGGACTGGGGTGGCATTATTTCCGGAAAGGAATGTTTTCCGGTTTTGACATTGATGCGTTTGCCCGGCATCCGGTGATGTCTCAGGCTCCGTTCCTGTGAAATAAATTTTGGAAAATGTTTTTCTACGGTATTGCCGGCGATTTCAGCGGCATGCCGGAACATGTGATATGAGAGTGAGGGGGGGGTGAGGTGGTGGAGAAAATGTTGATAGCTTTTGATATGGACGGAACACTGGTTGACTCCCGTGAGGATTTGGCCCTGTCTGTAAATCTGACCCGGAAGAGTTACGGTCTGCCGGAACTGGATTTGCATACCGTGGTTTCTTATGTCGGCAATGGTGCAAAAAAGCTGATCAGCCGGGCTTTTTCCGGGACGGATATTGATGTTGAACAGGCGGCGGAACGGATGCGGAAGTACTATTCGGAACACCTGTGGGACAAAACTTACCTGTATGATCAGGTGAAAGAAGGGGTGGAAACACTGGCATCGTCCGGCTGCAGACTTATGGTATTTACCAATAAAAATACTGAACCGGCGGAAGCAATATTAAAGCATTTCGGCTTGTCAGATTATTTCTTTATGGTGGTAGGCGGGGATGGCGATTATCCATTGAAGCCGTCGCCTGACGCACTTCTGGCGGCAAAGGAAAAATCCGGAGAAAAGCAGTTGATCATGCTGGGGGATAATTATACTGATCTGGCGGCAGGGCGAGGTGCCGGGGCTTTGCGGGTGATGGCAAAATGGGGGTTTGGCAATGCCCGGGATGAACAATATGATTTTGCCGCGGATAACTTCAATGAATTTGTCCAATGGGTAAAAGGATTGCCGGCAGGATAATTTATTATGGCTGAAGATGAAATCCGTCTGGTAAAATTTTTGAGTGAAAGCGGCTGTGCTTCGCGCCGTGGAGCCGGTGAATTGGTAAAGTCCGGGCGGGTTTCCGTAAATGGTGCGACAGTTTTTGAACCGGGATTGCGGATAAAGCCGGGAGACCGGGTGGAACTGGATGGTATGGCGGTTTGCGGAGGACGGCAGAAGGTTTATCTGGTGCTGAATAAACCGGTTGGTTATGTTTGTTCTGCGGCCGACCGTCATGCGGATAAGCTGGCACTGGATCTGCTCCGGGAGGTTGGAGAAAGGGTATTTTCAGCCGGAAGGCTGGATAAGGACAGTGAAGGCATGCTGATATTCTCCAATGATGGAGAATACATAGATTTCCTGAGTCATCCCCGCTATGAGGTAAGCAAGGTTTATGAAGTGACCACTGCGCGCCCGCTGGAGAAAAATTTCCGGGACGGGTTTGTCAGCGGAGTGGAACTTGATGGGGAAGTTCTGCGGGTGCTGGGGGTGGATGAACTGGGCAAATGCAAATATCGTTTCCGGCTGAATGAGGGGAAAAAACGGGAAATACGCCGGTTGTGCGCCTTTGCCGGGGCCCCGGTGAAACGTTTGAAAAGGGTTCGGATCGGTAAATTGCCGCTGGGAAATCTTCCGGTCGGGAAATATCGCTTCCTGAATGCTGAGGAGGTTGAACTTTCAAAACAGAAAGGGTAGTGTAATATGGAAGAAGATAAAGTTGTTGATGCCGAAGTGGTAAATGAAGAAAGTGCCGCAGAAAAAATGAGTGATGATGAAAAAAATATGGGTATGCTGTGTTCGCTTTTGCAGCTTTTGATATTCACGTGGCTGGGTGGCTTGCTGGCTACACTGATTTTCTGGCTGGTGATGAAAGACAAATATCCTTTTGTTGACAGAGTGGGGCGTGAGGTGGTGAATTTTCAGCTGTCCATACTGATATATTCTATTGTATGCGGGTTGCTGGCACATTTTTTCAGCGGAATTCTGCTGGCTGCACTCAGTATTTTTGCCATTGTTGTCATAATTACCGGCACGGTCAAGGCTTCGCAGGGAATAGTTTATACCTACCCGCTGGCGATAAGATTTTTGAAATAGACTTTGTCCGCAGGGAACGCAGGGGAGGGGAAAAGGAATTGCAGGAAGTCCGGGGGCATTTATTTACCCCGGGCGTTTTTTTAAATAAATTTCAGGGGAAAATGGTGATTTATGGAAAATGGTAAACCGACACTTCTTATTGCCGGATACGGCTTGCTGGGGTCTTCCCTCGGAATGGCGTTGAAAGGAAAAGATTACCGTATTTTAGCCTGGGCCCGCAAGCGTGAAGTGGCTCAATGGGCGGCGGGCAACGGCGCGGCGGATGAACCGGTTTACGATTTGGCGGAGGGGCTTTCCCGGGCAGATATGGTGATATTCTGTCTGCCGATACCGGCGATAATCGAATACCTGGAGCGGTGCCGTGATTTTTTCAAACCCGGCTGTGTAGTAACTGATATTGGCAGTGTCAAAGGTCCGATAATGGCGGCGGCGGCAAAACACGGCATAAATTTTGTCGGCAGTCATCCTATGGCAGGTACCGAAAAAAGCGGCCATTTATCCGGCTTCGGCAGATTGTATGAAAAGGCGGATGTTTTTGTGTGCCGTGGTACGGCGTCGGAGGAGGCGGTGAATAAGGTTTTTGCGCTCTGGCGCGCGGCAGGCGGCATACCGAAATTGATTGAACCGGAAAAACATGATAATCTGGTGGCGCATACCAGTCATGTGCTTCACGTCATTGCTTCGTCTCTGGTGCTTTCAATATTGAATGGTGGCAGTGAAGAAGCGGATAATCTGCGTTTTGCCGGCTGTGCCACCGGCTTCCGGGATACGTCCCGGATAGCGTCAAGCAGTCCTGCCATGTGGCGGGAGATCATTGAAAGCAATGCGGATGAAGTATTGGCTGCATTGAAAGATTTTGACCGGGAGTATGAAATATTCAGGGATTTGATCAAACGGGGGGATTTTGACGGATTTGAAAAACGTTTTTCCGAGGGAAAAATATTAAGAGACAAGTGGTTAAGGTATAAAGAAAATGAATGACATCGAAGTAAGAAATGCGACGGTTTTTCTGGGAGGCAGGGAGATATTGCACAACATATCCTGGGAGGTTCCGGCGGGAGGCCGGTACTTTATTCTCGGAGCCAACGGGGCAGGGAAGACCACTTTGGTAAAAATGCTTATGGGATACGCCTGGCCGATTTACGGGGCGGAACTTAATGTGGCGGGAAATTCTTACGGAAATGGCTGCAATCTGGTTGAACTGCGCAAAACTATCGCCCTGGTAAGCCCGTTTCTGCAGCAGTATTTAAATATGGAAACCACGGTATTGGATGTGGTGATTTCCGCCTTTGACGGGACATTGGATCTCTTTCGCCCGGCGCGGGAGGAAGAGGAGGCGCAGGCCATGGATATATTGGAAAAACTCCGTGCCGGACATCTGGCCCATCAGAAAATTTACACTTTGTCCTCCGGTGAACAGGTTAAAGTTCTGATTGCCCGGGCTTTGCTGACCAAACCCCGGCTGGTGATCATGGATGAACCCAGCGTTTATCTGGATATTTCCGGACGGGAATTCCTGCTGGACAGCATCCGTGCGCTGGGGGAGGTGCGTCCGGATTTGACAATGCTCTTTATTACTCAGCGGATAGAGGACATTCTGCCGGAGTTTGACCACGGCATGATCCTGAAAAACGGCCGGGTATTGACCAGCGGGAAACGGGAAGATGTGCTCAGCGAAAAGAATTTGAGTGAAGCATTTGAACTTCCCATCAAACTGATCAAGGGGGCTAACGGCCGCCTCTGGTCAATCGTGGAATAAAGAATTCCGGATTTGTACCGGAAAGGATATCAGAATTATTATTTTTTCCTGAAGAAGAGATGGCGGACTCTTTTCCCCTGTTCCAGCCAGCGCAGCTCGAAGTCGCTTTTAATGTCGCTGACTTCCGCGGCAGCGTCCGGCGGAGCGGGGACAAACAGTCCTGAATTGGAAATAACCCGCTCAACGCTTTCAAAATAAGGGTCATCATCGCTGGAGAAGTGAAACACTCCGTCATCCTTGAGCACCCGGGAAAGCGAAGCACAAAAGTCGGAAGTAATCAGCCGGTGTCCGCGATGGCGGTCCTTGGGCCAGGGATCGGGGCAGAGCAGGTGAATCCGGTCAAGAGAGTTATCCGGCAGCATGATGGACAGCAGGATGCGCCCTTCGGCACGGAGGAAACGCAGATTGGATAAATTTTCCCTTTCTGCCTTGCGGACGAGTTTTCGCAGTCTGCCGATCATCACATCCGCGGCAAGAATAAGCCGGTCGGGAAAGCGTCCGGCAAGTCTGGCGGTGAAAGAACCGCTGCCGCATCCGAGATCAAGTTCGACCCGGGAAAAGGCAGTGTTTTCCGCGCCGGATGAGGCTCCGGAGGCATCAGCAAGGGGGGAGTATAAATCATAAACATCATTGAAGATGGCGATTTTTGCGTCTTCGGGGTGTTTTTTGTCAAACATGCGTTATCATGCGCTTTCATTTTTGAGTTTTTATGTTATATTAATATACGCTTTTTCAACTGTTTTTTCAAACGCCGGGATTTTTCAGTGATGCAAATTCTCTTTATATGCAGCGGCAATACCTGCCGGAGCCCGATGGCGGAAGCCTATTTCCGTGAACTTTGCCGCCGGGAGGGCAGGACTGATGTTACGGTATCCAGTGCCGGAGTTTTTGCCTGGGACGGCTTTGCCGCTTCAAGTTCGGCACAGGCGGTGATGAGGGAGGAGGGAATAGATTTAAGCAGTTTCCATTCCCGCCGTTTAAC
>CASECL010000032.1 GCA_949286445.1 uncultured bacterium
GTCGGTGACGGCGGTAAAGGTTTCCCGCGGCACGTTGAAGCCTCCGATAATTCTCGGCGCGGCCCCGGGGGCGGCTTTGATAACCAGACCGTTATCGGCAGAGCCAATCTGGATTTTTTTGTCCAGCATGTAAATTCCGTCATTGACGATAACGGCGCGGGACGATGCGTCTCCCTTGCGGGACAGTTCAATGGCGCGGGAAATTGTTTTTACCGGAGATTTCGCGCTGCCGTCGGCAGAATCATTACCGCTTGGTGAAACGTATATTTCTGCTGCGCCCAGCGAGCAGAACGTCATGGCGGCAATCAGGCTTACCCGAATCGATGTCATTTTTTCTCCTCTCTTGTATTTTGTTGTTGTTTGGTTGTGTGTTTATTTAAAATCAATATAATTTGAATTTCCGTTCCACGTCTTTTGCCCGTTTAATCTTCGGCCCGGCATGACGGCCGAATTGCCAGGCGACAACGGATATTTCAATCGGAAATTTTCCATTTTCCGGAATGTCTTTAAAAATGAGTTTATTTCCTTCAACTACCGCCGGACCGTATTTGACAAAATACTTTACCGGGAGACCGGAATCTGATTTTGCGTTGAGGGTGATTGATTTAACCTTGCGGTCGGTGTCGGGAATGGCAGGAAAATCAATGGTTTGTTCTCTGCCTTCGCGGGGAGTGGGAATATTTATGTACATCGGCATAGTGCAGAGCCGGAAATCTTTATCGCCGGGATGAATTACCAGCATAATTGCTCCCGGATCATTGGAATTTACCACATTGCGGTCGATGTAGAGCTGGAATTTATTGTTGCCCAATGGTTTTGCCGCTCCGCAAAGCCATTCGATCCGGGGCGGAACGGGGGAGTGTTCAAGTTTTTTGCCTGCATCCTTGCAGTCCCGGGGCGTGACATCCAGCATTTTAGCATGAAGCGTGAAAGTCATGGCGTCATCTTCCATTTCCGGAGTTGAACGCTGAACGCCATTGAAATTAAAGGGAATAACGTTGCCGTTTTTATCCGTAAAAGCGGCGATTTGTGATTTTGCGTTCCAGTTCACATCTGCCAGATCGTAAGCCGCCTGCGCGGTTTCCCGGTCAAAATACCAGGGCAATGCCCGTTCCATGCCGACAGCGTTTTTGTACGGTTTGGGTTTCATGGGATTTTTCACCCCCGGGCCGGGAAGGCGGGCAATATAGCCGTCGGCGAAAACAACTTTTTTGAGTTTGGGTGAACCGTCGTCAGAAAGCCGGGCTTTGCAGGCTCCCCGGATGTATTTCAGGATTGCGTCAAGCATGGCGTCAGTCAGGGTGAAATGCGCGCTTCCTGCTTCAATCATCAAACTGCCGGGCCAGGCGAGCCGCTGAAGCCGGAGATTTTCACAGCCTTTGGCATCGCTCTGAGCCTTGGTTTTCCATGAGGTATTGATATCTGATTTATTGAAGCCCCATTCGGCTCCGCTGCCGCAGGCGGCAAGGACCGGGGTATTTTTTTCCACCCGGTGATACTGGTTGTCTTTGAGCCAGATTCCGGCGACCACCCGGTCTTCCGCGCCGTTGAGGAAGTGGTTGACCAAGTGAAGATGTCCGGATTCTCCTATCGGTATCAACGGTACTGTTTTCAGTTCGCTGAAACCGGATTTTTCTGCCAAATCGTCCAGAATCTGCTGGAGATACTCCAAATGTCTGCGCGCTTTTTCCTGCTGAGTCATAACGCTGTTATCCGCGCCGTTGACAAAGTGCATAAGCAGCGAGCGGTTGGTGAAAAGTATGGCCAGATCAAGTTCTTTGCAAAGTTCTCTCAATTTGGGATTGCCGGCCAATCTCTGTTCCGGAACGTTATTGCCCATGACGATAAGGGCCCGGATTTTTTTGATTTCCGGCGGCACCCAAAGATAAGCATTGCAGGTATTATCCCAGGTGAAAAGAGTTTTATTCAGCTTTGACTCATCCGGTACTTTAAATGGGTTGACCATGTATTTGCGGGTGGTCGAGTACTGGTAAATCATGTTTTCCGGGCTTTGCACGGCAAGCGTTTCCGCCGCATTCACCAACGGTGAAATGCCGATCCCCAGAAACAATGCCGGAATAAGAACTCTTTTCATTTTCTCACCTGGTTTTTTTATCCTGCAATTATTTTACAATTTCGCCTACCAGCATGATCTGAAGCGGGTAGAAACCGTTGTCCTTGAACAGAGCCGGGTTTTCCCGGTACTTCCTGTCATTGCCTTTTCGGTAATAGGAGGCAAGAATTTTTCCCTTGTCAAACTTGTCATCAGTCAAAGTCCAGGTGACAGTGTGCACCCCGTTCTTGACTTCCGGCAGCGGTCCGCCTGAGGTACGGTAAGAATTGCCATAGACGGAGAAACGGTTTGACTTCACTTCTTTACCATCATCAATAACATGCTTGACGATACCGGATCCCGGGCCGACTTTTTCGGTAAGTCCGACAACAGTACCCTTGAATTTTACGGTCATGGATGAACCCGGGGTGATAGTTTTCATCCCTTTGCCATCGCGTTTCCAGTTGCCGGAAAATACCGCATTGCCGTCAAGAGGAAGATTTTTCGCCAGTTCCCAGCTTTCTCCGAACATCGGCGGAGGCAGTTGAGCCGGATAAGGTGTTTCCCCCTTTTCCAGCTGCGGCAGAACTCTCTGCACCACTCCGGCATAAACCGCGTGTCCGGTGGGAATAACCGGATGGGTGTTGTCTTCGGTAAATACCAGTTTGCCGTCAGCATCCTTACCGGTGGCTTTGTCTGCCACTTTGCCGCGGCCGACAGCCTTGCCTTCTTTGACCAGCTTGGCAACGGCAGGGCCGAAGTAGATGGAGGGCAGATTGTAATATTTTGCCACTTCCTCATGGACGCCGACTGCCGGCTGTGCTTTGCCGTCAATCAGGTCTTTCAGATTGTGATTTTGTATGGTATAGACAAAGCAGATATCGGTTTTGGGATTGGCTTTCTTTACTTTTCTTACGATGCCTTCCAAAGCCCGCATTACATCCCGGGTTTTCCGGACAGAATCACCGCCGTCGTTGACCGCAAATTCGATGAAAACCAGATCCGGTTTTTTTGCCACCAGGTCCTGGTCGGCGCGGAATACTCCGAAGATAGATCCGGTGCCGCCCATTGAACCATTGACCATAGTCATTTTGCAATTGGGAAATGCTTTCTGCAGATTGGCAAAGGACTGGGTGCTCCAGCCGCCGCGGTGGGCAGTGATACTGCCGCCGAAATATGCTACTGTAACCGGTTCTCCCGCCTTGGCTTTGCGGAAGAATTCCGGCAATCCGCCCCGCACGTTGAGTTCGACGGCGGGAATTTTCTTTTTTGCCACAGCAAGCCGCTCGGCTTCCATGTTTCTTCTGGCGTAATCCTGTTCGTCCTGGGGAATATCCACGGCGCAAACCGCCGCCGCCCCGGCCGCTGCAAATAAAACTGAGAATAATTTGAACATCTTAAATGCCTTTATTGTTACTGTTTATACCGGACTGCAGCAGGTGTCGTTACTTTTTGCTTATAGACTCAACTTCTTCTGCGGAGAGCGCACGGTCGAAAATTTTCACTTCATCAACAATGCCGACGAAATTTCCGCCGTCCGGAGCTCCGCCTACATACAGTTCAAGTCCTTCTGCGGGATAGACGGTCTTGGGCACATTGTAACGTTTCACCAATTTGCCGTCAACGTAGAAACGGTTTTCCGTTCCGGAGATGGTCCAGACCAGTGAAACAAAACGATCCGCTACATTTGGTGTCTCATTGGGCATGAGTTGAACGGCATTCATCATGCCTCGATAGGCGGTCCCGTCAAAGAAGATGGTAAAGGGCGTTTTCCAGTAGCTTGCTGAATTGCCGAGAACCACTTTGCGGCGGTTCAGCTGCTGATCAGCCGCGGCGAATTTGGCAAAGCAGCTCACTGTGATTTCGCCATTTTTCGGGACGATTTTCCCCAGGGAAACACTGTTGGTACCGTCAAAGCTCATGGCTTTGCCGCGCACTGCATCATCGGAGTTGCCGTCTTTGTCAAAGGTCATTTCTTTTACCGGTTTCAAGGCCGGTGCTTCAGCGACGACTTCTGCTGAATAGGCACAGAAAGCACCTGAAAAAATAGCGGAAATGAGCATTGCTGTGTAAAGTTTCATAATCTTGTCTCCTGTTTTTTTAGTGGAAAAACCGGATATATCCCGGATTTTTTCCGGAATATTATTCCGGCAATGCACAATTTTCAAGTTCCAGGCAGTCCACATCATCCTGAACTACCGGGCGGCGGACATCGGGATTGCTCAAGGTAAATTCAGCATTTTTAATCGTAACTTTGCCCGCATGTCTCAGATAGGCACAGCAGGCCGGAGTAACGCCGAAATGATGAATTTCCGGATATGCCGCCGGCTGTTCATCCGGGACAGACGCTCCTGCCGGATTGTCCAGACCGCCATGGAATTTGACCTTAATATCTTTTAAAGTCACGCTTTCAATTTTAGCTTCCGGAATACCGCAGACCAGGATGCCGGACAAAGACAGCGGAGATACTTTTTCTTTTGTCCAGTGATGGGTAATGGGTTCATCGGGAATTGCCACTTCGGCAGACATCTTTTCTATTACAATATTCTTTATGCTTCCGGCCTGACGTTTTGGTGCGCCTTTGGCGTAAATATTGCAGCGGTCGCCCAGCCGGATCATTACCGGACCGGTAGTGTCGGTTGATGTTATCCCGGAAATTGTCACATTTGAAATATTGGCTCCGTCGCTGCTGAGAATTTTTATGGAGCCGAGTCCGGCGCGGGTTATTTCACAGTCATGCAGGTAAATATTGCGCATGTCGCCGTATGATTCAGTACCGAGCTTGAGTGCGCCGCATTCGGTGCTTATTCTGCAATTGAATGCTTCAATATCTTCACAGGGACGTGGCTGAGTTGATTTTATACAGATGCCGTCATCTCCGGACTGGATATCGCATCCGGAAATTTTTACCTTGGAGCAGCTGTCCACGTCAATTCCGTCATTGTTGTTGTTGACACGGCTGTCAATTTTTATTCCGGTAATTTCCACATTGGTACAGCACTGGAGATGGCATGTCCATGCTGCGGCGTCTTTCAGGGTTACGCCGGAGAGTTTCACATTCCGGCAGTTAAGCAGCCGCACCAGGAACGGGCGTTTGGCATGATCCGGGGAATCGGCCTTGAATGCTCCGCCGTTTCCATTTATGACACCTTCTCCGGTGATGGCGATATTTTCAACCCCGTCTCCGAGGATAAGCGCGCGTCCGCGGGGTTCGCCCATGGCATCGATAAAATAGTTTTCCGGCAGCGGATAATCAGCGATATCTTCAGAACCGGATATTTCTGCGCCATTTTCCAGATGCAGGGTGATGTTGTTTTTCAAAACGAGAGTGCCGCAAAGGTGTTTTCCGGAAGGAACATTTACCACGCCTCCTCCCGCCGCGGCAGTTTTATCGATCATTGACTGGATATCAGACATTTTAGTTTTTCTTCCTTAATTTTGTTTTTTACTTTAATGCATATCTCCTCATGTATTATAGTGTCAAAAGAGGTTAAATCCAAGTGATTTTTTATGAAAATTTCATGAAAATTCAAAAAACAGTGATGAATTTTCATGGCTGATGCGATATGAACTGGACACACAATGCAATAGTTTGAGTTTGAAAACGCTTCTGGAAGACGTTCTGAATAGCGGAAATAACAGAAAATACGGAAAATCATAAATGCCTTTGCTGATTAAGAGGTGAAACTTTTATTGTTATTTTCATAACTCAGATCAGCAGGGGATAAAATCCGGCGTGACGGGAGTTTTTTATATTTTCCGGACATGGCGTGTGGATCGGTATATCCGGCAGAAAAGGCGGACAGAATACTTGATGCTGAACCTGCATGAAAAATGTACTTGTTGTCTGACGGATATCTGTTTAAACAGATTTTTTTTATTACGGAAGGTTTTATTTTGTAAAAAACGTGCTAAATTATAGGGAATATTAATATTTTTCAGTTTTCAGGAGGATAAAGATGAGCGGAAGAATTGACGGGCGTGCTGTGGATGAACTTCGTCACTGGTCATTTCAGCCGGGATTTCTGAAGCATCCGCTGGCTTCTGTGCTGGCCTGCTGCGGCAATACCCAGGTGTCCTGCGCGGTAAGTGTGAAAAATAAAGTGCCGTCATGGATGAAGGCGCAGAAAGTTCCCGGTGGATGGATTACCTGCGAGTACGGCATGCTGCCGGCGGCGACGGGAGAACGGACTAAACGGGAGGCTTCCGCAGGAAAACAGAGCGGGCGCACGATGGAAATACAGCGTCTGATCGGGCGCAGTGTCCGCACGATGGTGGATTTGAAAAAACTGGGGGAATTTACTTTCTACTGTGATTGTGATGTTATAAATGCTGACGGCGGAACACGTTGTGCCGGAATAACCGGTTCGTCACTGGCTCTGGAAATGGCGGCGCGTTCTCCGGAAGGGTGCGGTTTTTTCCCGGAGGGATCATTCCGTGAGGGAGTGGCTGCGGTCAGCGTGGGGATCGTGGACGGAGTGCCGATGCTGGATTTGTGCTACGAAGAGGATTCGGCGGCGGAAGTGGATATGAATGTGATTATGACCGCATCCGGTAAAATCGTGGAAATTCAGGGCACGGCAGAGGGTAAGGTGTTCAGCCGCAGTGAACTGAATGATCTGCTTGATCTGGCGGAACATGGTTTGAAAGAGATATTCCGGCGCCGGAATGAAGTGCTGGAAGCATTCTTGAACGGGAAAAAATAATCTACTTGAAATAATATTGCAGGTGGCAAATGGGTGAATATCAGGTAATAGCCAGAAAGTATCGTCCGCAGTGCTTTGCCGATGTGGTGGGGCAGGAGCATGTGGTGCGGACGTTGAAAAACGCGATCATCCAGAACCGGACGGCGCATGCTTATCTTTTTGTCGGGCCGCGCGGAGTGGGCAAGACAACGCTGGCGCGGATATTCGCCAAGGCGATGAACTGCGAAAATCCCCGGAATGGCGAACCCTGCTGCAAGTGCCGGTCATGTCTGGCGATAGCGGCGGATAACGCGCTTGATCTGATTGAAATTGACGCGGCAAGCCATAATTCCGCAGGGGAGATGCGGGAACTTAACGAGGAAGTTATGCACCGTCCGGTGCAGGGGCGTTACAAGATATATATCATTGACGAAGTTCACATGCTCTCCAAGCAGGCCTGGAATGCGTTGCTTAAAACCGTGGAAGAGCCGCCTTCGCATGTTAAATTTATCTTTGCCACAACCGAAGTTCATCAGGTGCTTCCTACGATTATTTCCCGCTGTCAGCGTTTTGACCTGCTGCCGATTCCGGTGAAGCTGATTGCCGGACGGCTGAAGTATATTGTGGAACAGGAAAAGGTGAAAATCGAAGACGGCGCAATCAATGCCATAGCCAGAGCCGCTGACGGCGGCATGCGGGATGCGCAGTCCCTGCTTGATCAGATGATTGCCTTTTTTGCCGGAGACGGCAATTCGGAAATAACCGCAGAACAGGTGTTGTCGCTTTTCGGGTTGACGGATACCGAGGATCTGCTTAAACTGACGGCGGCGATGTTCAATAATGAGCCGGGCGAGGTGGTCAAGGTGGTGCACCGGCTGGCGGGAAAAGGAAAAAATCTGGAAACGCTTTATGAAGACGTGCTGTCCGCTCTGCGCGGAGTGGAAATGTGCCAGCTGCTGAAAGATCCGGCACAGGTTCTGGATGCGGATTCCAGGCAGTTGGATTTCTACCGGCAGTTTGCCGCGGCGGTAAAGCCGGATACGGTACAGATTATGCTGGAAATTTTGTCTCCGGCGGGGAGAGTTTTGCATGATGCGCTGAATAAACAGATATTTCTGGAAAGCATTTTTCTCCGTGCCATGCGTGAGGCTCATGCGGTAAGACTGGATGCAATATTGGCAAGACTTAATGAACTGCGGGGGAAAGGCGAGCTGGATTTTCTGGAGAAAATCCCGGCGGCGGACGCTCCTCAAACGAAGATAGTAGTTGAAGTTAAACCATCCGGTGCCCCGGATGGCGAAAAAAAAATAAAACTATCTCCGGAAGCGGCTACTGCTGAAAATAAATCCGTTCATGAAATTCAAGCGGGGGCGGCAGAAGCGGCAGAAGAGGTAAAAGCAGTTTCCCAATCCGCCGTGGATACAGGAAAAAATATTGTTAAGGCGGAGAAGGCCGTTGCTTCGGCTGAAACGGATACCGCAAGGGAAACCGGGGAAGAAACGGCTGTTGCTGTGCCGGAACCGGATACATCAAAGGATGCCGAGTCAGAAACGGCTGTGGGGGCGGAAAATGGAAGTGTTCCGGAAAAAAAGGTTGAGTCTCAGGTTGTTTCAGAACCGTTGATGAAAAATTCCGGTGAACCGCCGTTTTCACCGGAAGATATTGCTGCGGCGGAAATTGATGATATTGCTGACAATCAGGAGGATGAAGAAACCGCCGTCGGTGACTTTGGGGGGATGGAAAATATTCCGGAAGCAGGAAATATGTCTGCGTTGAAGGGTGAGGAAATCCCTGAAGTACCGGTTTCAGCTCCGGGAAAATCTGAGAAGAAAAAGGAAAAATCTGTCAGCCGCGCGGAAAAGAGCAAGCCGGCCGGAGTAGCCGATGAAGACGGAGACTACTTTATCGGCAAGGCGCGGCACAGTGTTTTGTTCGAAGAACCGGGCGCGGTGGATGAAGCCGCTAAAGAACCATTTGTCGGGGAGGTGTTAGGTCTTTTCGGCGGCAGAGTAATTGATGTACACAAGTGATAAATTTTTTCTCCGGTACGACTGGGAGTAAGCCGGACCGGGGATATTTTTTTGCAGAAAAAAATAAATCAGGATAACAAAATATTCATCAATAAAAGAAAGAGGTTTTTATGTTCGGTAATTTTGGTGATATGGCCAAATTGATGGCTCTGGCAAAAGATCTTCCCGGGAAGATGAAGCAGATCAGAGCGGAGTTGGCAGAGAGTGTTTATGAAGCAACTTCCCCCTGCGGCGCGGTTACTGCGGCGGTTTCCGGGGATCTTTCTGTAAAGAAAATTGAGTTTAATGCTACTCCGACCCCCGGGGCGGTGGAAGCGGCAGTAAATGCGGCTATTATCGCCGCCAAGGCCGGAATACAGGAAAAAATGCGTGAGGCCTCCGGCGGACTGGATTTGCCGAATATCTTCTGATCCGGCAAATTGAAATATTGCATTTAAGTAATTACAATGGTGCAGCGGCAATGAATGAGTATCCGGAAAAACTGGAAGAATTGCTTTTTCTGCTTCGTAATCTGCCCGGCATCGGGCGGCGCGGAGCGGAACGTCTGGCGATGGCGTTACTGGAGTGGAACCAGGAAAAGCTCAGTGATTTGGGAAAAAGCATTGCCGACTTGAAAATAAATGTGGTCAATTGCCCGGTATGCGGAGCATTGACCGGCAAAGGAGAGTCCTGCCGCTGGTGTTCTGATCCGCGGCGGGATGAAAAACTGCTCTGCGTGGTGGAAAGTGCTCTGCAAATTTATTCGATAGAGAAGAGCAACTCCTATTCCGGGCGTTATTTTGTGCTGGGAGGAAAACTCTCTCCGCTTAACGGCATCGGGCCGGATGAGCTCCGGGTAAAGGAATTGGACACCCTGCTGGAAGACGGCGGGGTAGAAGAGGTAATTCTGGCACTTGGCAATGATGTGGAGGGCAGGGCAACGGCGGCGTTTTTAAGTGATCACCTCAAAAGCCGCCAGCTTAAAATAACCCGTCCGGCGGCAGGACTGCCGGCGGGGGCAAATTTGTCTTACGCTGACGGAGCTACGATTGCGGCGGCGTTATCCGGGCGTACCGGGTGCTGAAAAGGCAATTATTTCCAGGCCTCATAAAAACTTTTTTATCCTGCCGTTAGAAACAGAAACAATTGCAAGGCTGAAGCGGTTTCCAGTCAGGAGAGAAACTTGAGCAATTTATTTTGAGTGACGGATTTTTTCAAAGTTTTTTTCACGCATTATCATTCAACATGTAATGTCACATTTTCAACCCTGATGCTTTTTCTGATTTTCTGCATCTGACGTCTTGCAGTGCATTGCTCCAATTGAAAAATTAAAGCAATGTTAATCCGGAAAAGGTTTGGAAAAAAGAAGAGCGCGGGAAGAAAATCGCCTTTCCTTAAAAGGTTATCTCGTCCCGCACCCATTTTAATCCAGGCGTTTCCCCTCAAAAGTTTTCCCGTTCTGTGCCCGGCTGCAGCCTGAAAATAAAGCTGTTTTATGTCAGAGGCGGAATATCAGCCCCCGTTGTATTTCTGCGGCGGCTGCGGCTGACCGTTGCCGACGCCTTTTTTCATCATTTCCCTGAGTTCTTCAAAGTGAGCCGGGTAAATATCCCGGGGCAGAACATTTTTATCATGGCATATTTTTGCCGCCATACCCACCACTTCTCCCATCATTCCGGTAGTACGCATTACCCGCACCGTGCCGAGCGCGGCGTGGGTTACGCTGATATTCCGGCCTGCCATAAACATATTGTTTACGTTGCGCGAATAGAGACACCGGTAAGGAATTTGATATGGTTTGATATTATCCTGTACGGCGATGGATTTGAATTCCCTGCCGGGGAAATGTTTGGTGTTTTCCGGATCGGGATAATGCAAATCGATTGACCAGGTGGTATGGCAGGTGCCGTCCGGATAAACTTTGCCGTTATGTATATCGGTAGAGGTCAGAATGACATCGCCAAGCAGCCGGCGCGATTCCCGTTTTCCGGCGACATAAGCCACCCATTCCAGTTTGTCGTTGGCAAAATCTGCTTTCTTGGCATAACGGTTTTTCAAATAAGACCAGTTGGAAAATACCACATACAAACCGTAATCCCGGATGGTTTCAAAGTCATCAATCTGATCGGTAAACATTCCGGTTTCCCAGGTCCAGTCGCCGCGACGGAGTTTTTCACAGCTTTCATCGTTGAACGGCAGCCCCCAGTCGATGTCGGGGAAACTCACCGGAGCCGGTGATTTAACCGAATAATACTGCACTGAAGCACCCATAGTCATCCGGTCGGATTTTTCCGGAGAATAAGTCTCTCCGGATTCTTCTTTTGATTCCCGGCCGTAACGGTAATCTGCTCCAGCCAGTACGCCGAGATTTCCGTCTCCGGTGGAGTCAAGGAACAAGGGAGCTTCAAAGTTTGTTTCCACGCCGTTTTCCATATTTCTGCCGGTTACGGAAACAATTTTGCCGTCCCGGCAATCTGCATCGATAACCCGGGTATTATAAAATACTTTCAAATTTTTTTCTGCGGCAAGGGCATTGATCTTGCGTTCATCTTCATAATTTGCTCCGTGCCTGGCGTTACCGCCTTTGGCCGGACCGATTTCCGCCAGCACATCACCCAGTTTATCATAAGGGGGAAGCTTGATTTTGCCGCCCAGGTGAACCCGTACTTCGGAACTGTTGTTTCCCCCCGGCACCGGACGGTCGTGAATAAGGATTGTCTGCAATCCCAGCCGTGATGCGCTGATGGCGGCGCAAACGCCGGCAACTCCGCCGCCGACGACGATAAAATCGGCTTTTTCAGTTTTTCCGGAGTGGCTGATTGAGCGGTGAAGTTTCCGGAAGGCATCAAGTTCACCCTTCTTCTCCGGGGGAACAAACAATGGATCCGAGGAAAAAATTACGGCATCACACCGGCCGTCAAATCCGGTAAGATCCCGGAGCGCAAGGGTGTTTTCACCCTTTTTCAACTCCACCTCGCCCCCTTTCTGCCACGCCCACTGTCCGCTTTCATTGCCGAAAACAGCGGGGAGAGGTTTTCCATTTATTATCAGTTTGAACGTGCCGGGGGCTTTTTCTGTCCATTTTGCCGCCCAGTTGCGGGTACGGACAAAAACTTTGTATTTCCCTGCTTCTGCCGCATTGAAAACGGTTTCCGCATCGTCACACGGTTTCCCCAGCCCGTGCGCCAGCAGAAACGGCGATCCCATCTGGTCAACGAACTGACTGTCCAGCACCCAGGAACCCCTGGATTTTAAACTTTCTGATTCAACTAAAATAGTTTCTCCCTGCAACATAGCTACCCCGGTTAAACAAAGTATCGCACTTAAAAAAACTTTAATACCCACCAATATTCCTCCGTCACACATCATTTTCGCTTTGTGTTCAATGAAAGTTGCCGGCGATGCAAACAAATGCATACAATACAATCTATACCGTAAATTGCTTAATTACAAATTGAAATGAAAAGTTTTTTCCATTCCTGGCTGACAGGAGAATTCCTCCTGTTTATCCTTGCAGACGACCCGCATTTTTCCCCGCTGGGAAAAATGGAAATGCGCCACAGCCCGTCCGTTTTTCCACTCCAGGTCAATTTCCGCTCCGCCACGGGCTCTCAAGCCATTGATGCGGCCTTCTTTCCAATTATCCGGCAGGGCGGGGAAAAGTTCCACAATTCTGACCTGATCCTGAGTTGTCAAATGGGATTGCAGCAGCATTTCCGCAATACCGGCGGCAACCCCGAAATTGCCGTCAATCTGAAACGGGGGGTGGGCATCAAAGAAATTAAGATAAATACCTCCGCCGCGATGCGGCTTTTTTGCTTTTAAATCGATGGGCTGAAGCAGATTTTTGATTATTTTCGCCGCCCGGTTTCCGTCTTTGAAGCGCGCCCAGAGGCAAACCCGCCACCCCATTGCCCAGCCGGTGCTCTGATCTCCCCGGACATTCAGGCTTTTTTCCGCCGCCTCAATGAGTTTCTCATTTCCGGGGGCGAAAAAACTGTTGCCCGGATAAGCTCCGTACAAATGGGAAACATGGCGGTGATGAATGTCTCTTTCCGGAAATTCTTCGCCGAATTCCAGTATTCTGCCGTCAGAACCAATGGAAATACCCCGCAGTTCCGGCAGCATGGCTTTTACTTTGGCGGAGAGTTCTTTGTCCTCCCGGTCATCCAGCCGGAGATAGTTTTCAAAAAGTTCCCGGACTATGGCCATATCCATCGCTCCGCCCCGGGCAATGGAAGCCATTTCCCCGGTCTCCGGATCGGTGAAGTTATTTTCCGGCGAACTGGATGGAATGATTTCCCAGCCCTGATCGCCCTTTTCCAGCAGTCCGGCGGCAAACCGGACACTCTCCCGGATAACCGGCAGGTAACGGTGTTTGAATTCCGGATTGTCCCGGTAGTCAAGGTGTTCGGCCAGATGCCGGCACAGCCAGGCACCCGCCAGCGGGTAATAACTCCACTGCGCTTTACCTCCCGCCGGAGCTGACATCCGCCAGAGGTCACTGTTGTGATGACAGCACCAGCCGGGAAGATTATATATTTCTCTGGCGGGGACCTGACCGCTCCGGGAAAGTTCCTCCAGCATGATGAAAAGCGGTTCGGCACATTCAGTTAAATTGCAGACTTCCGCCGGCCAGTAATTCATCTCCAGATTGATGTTTACCGTGTAATTGCTCCGCCACGGCGGATGCAGTTTATGATTCCAGATCCCCTGCAGATTGGCCGGCTGTCCTCCGGGGCGGGACGAACTTATCAGCAGATAACGTCCGTAATTATAAAGCAGTGCGGCCAGTGCCGGAGAAAATGAGTTTTTATCCTCCCGGGCGGCAAAAAGCCGTTCATCGGAGGGCAGCATATCTCCGGCTGAGCTTCCCAGATTAAGCACAGATTTGGAATAAAGCCTTTTGAAATCCGCAATGTGACGCTGCTTTAAATTGTCAAATCCGGTTTTCACGGCTCCGGCAATATCTTTTTCCGTTTCTGCCAGACAGTGGTCAAAAGTGTAATCCGGCATTTTATCCCAGCCGTTGAATCCGGTTCTGATCGCCAGCAGAACGGTTATTTCCCCGGCGTTTTCCACGGTAACGCCTTTTTCAGACATTTCCACTCTGCCGTTGCTGATTACCCGCATGCGTATGCAGAATGCCATGCCGTCATTATCAGAAGTTTTCTTTTTGGGATTTCTGCCGTATGCTTTGCCCTGCAATATCAAATCGCCGTCTTTTACAATACAATTTGACTCCAGCTCCGACTCCAGCGAAATCTCTGCCCGGGGGATTTTTCCGCTCCAGCGGAAAACCAGCACCTGATCCGGATAAGAGGCAAAGGCTTCACTGGAAATATTGCCGTTTTCCGCCGTTGCGACGGCATCGGAAAGTGAGAGCGAGCGCAGAACGGTCTCTTTTCCGTCGGGAAATGAGATTTTCAGCAGCCCTGCCGGCAGGTATTCTGCAGATGTTGCCGCGCCGAATTTCCGGCTGACCAGTTCTGTTGCTTCACTGAATTTGCGATCCCGGATCAGTTGTTTTGCCTGTTCCAGAGTCTGTGGCGCTTCCGGGCGCAGCCGCATGCCCGGTTTGCCCGTCCAGAGGTGGCACTCATTGAGGTAGATTTTTTCATTTTTCAAGTCCCCGTACACCATTGCCCCCAGCCGTCCGTTGCCGATGGGCAGGGCCTCCTCCCAGTATTTTGCCGGAGCGCGGTAAAAAAGACGTTCAGAAGCCTGATATTCCGGAGAAATATTTTCCGGTGAACCGGCAGCCGGGGCAGCTGCTGTGGTCAGGCAACTCAGAGCTGTGGCAAAAAAGAGAAAAAAACGCGATTTCATTTTCCTTTTTCCTTAAATAAATTAAGTTATTTGCACTGTGCTGTTTATATTTTTGCATATTCAGCCGGTTTTTCTCTCTCCCCGGTTGCAAAATCACCCCGCGAACGGCAGTTTGGTCAATTTGAAATTTTCCATTTCCGTCCGGTCATAAAATACTTTCATCAGATACAGTCCGTCCGGCGGAGCCGTCATCGGAGCTACGGTACGGTCGCGCACTTCAAGAATTCTTTTTGCTTCCGCCGTATCAATATCTCCGGCTCCTGCCGTCTCCAAAAGTCCGGCCAGACAGCGTATCATCTTGTACAGGAAGCCATTGCCGACAAAAGTAACACACCAGTAATGATCGAAAAAATCAAAATCAATCCGGTAAATCGTCCGCACCGCATCCTCGATTTCACTTCTTTCCACCACAAAGCTGGAGAAATCATGTTCACCGATCAGCACCTTTGATGCGTCAATCATCCTCTGTTTATCCAGTTTTCTCCGGATATGCCAGCTGCCGCGGGGAATGAACGGTGAACGCAAAGCGGTATTGAATACATAGGTATAGGCCTTTCCGACGGTATCATATCTGGCATGAAATTCCAGCGGCACCTCCCGTATTGACCGGATGCTGATATCCGGCGGTAAAATCCGGTTCAGGGCCCGCATGAGATAATTCGGTTCAATCGCCGGCCGTTCCGGAACCAGAAACGCCGCCGCAAATCCCAGCGCATGAACTCCGGCATCGGTACGGCTGCTGCCGATTAAATGTATAAATTGCCGGTTATAAAGATTTTTTAATACTCTTTGAATTTCTCCCTGCACCGTTATGGTGTTGTCCTGAATTTGCCAGCCGCCGTAACGGGTGCCGGAAAAGGCAATTTCCATCAGATAACGCTTGTAGGGAATATAAGAGGTTTCTTCCAGTCCTTTTGCGGGCATGATGTTTTGTTTTCCTTGAGTTTATTTAGGTTAATCTGACAGAAGAAATTGCAGAAGTATTCCCGTTATTGAATTGCCTTAAATTTCAAAAATTACCGTTACTGTAAAAGACAGCAAAATAAAGTTATTTGGAGTAGTATAGCACTTCAAGCCGGGTTTTGCAATCGCTGTGTCAGGTATTTTCCGGAAAATTATTTCCGGAAATTTCGTGTTTCAGATCCATTTATACTGTATTATGCCATTATTTTTGCCGTGGCATCAGGGGGAATACAGATTTAAAATTGATTAAATCTCTTCCGGTGACTCCAGCAGCCTTTCCGGCTTTGCCGCCAGAAGATCTTCCCGGGTTCCGTATCCCCAAGCCGCGGCAAATGCCGCCATGCCGGCATAGTGTCCTGCGGTAATGTCGGTCGCGGTATCTCCGATCATGACGCATTCGGCGATGTTCAGTTTATTCTGCTCCACCGCCAGGAGGAGAATATCGCCTTTCTTTACCAGTTTTTCCACGGTGTCGCAACAGTAAAGAGCCTCAAAATAATGTTCCAGTTTCATTTTTTTCAGCAGCAATCCGGTAGGCAGAGCCCGTTTGTTGGTGGCGATAAACAGGCGGTCGCCCTGTTTTTTCAGCCGTTCCAGCGTTTCCGGAATGCCCGGATACGCAAATGTTTCAGGGAAATTGCTCTGATCGTAAATCCGGCGGAATTCAGATGCCATCTGACGGCAGATTTCTTCACTGACTCCCGGCAGTACTTCGCGCACCATTTCCGAGAGCGGCGGGCCGATGCGGAATTTGCGTTCAAATTCATCCATCGGCAGATTCATTGAGCGCATTACTTCGATATATCCCCGTTTTATATCCGGCAATGTGTCGGCGACGGTGCCGTCAAAGTCAAAAAAGTAGTTCATAATTTTCTGTCATTCTGTTGAATAAGGTTATTCACATCCGGCATAATCTGCCGTCGTGGGTATTTCAGTAAAAAAAATTTCTGCCGCGGTACCTTTCTGACTGGCTCAACTTCTGTATTCCGCTGCAAATTTCAGAAACGCATCCCTCTTCCGTAAAAGGTTGAAGCCGGAAACATCAGCTGTTTTGCCGGAATATTCCGGAATAATAGCTCTGCTGCCAGTCTTTCATCCGGCGTCTGTCCGGAAAAATCAAAAGTCAAAAGTACCCTGAATGTTTTCCGGTTCTGGCTTTTTTTCTTCTTTTTTTTCTGTGGTACGCAGGGAATAAGACCCTTTTTCCGCGACTTCCACCTCGTGACGGAGTGAGAAGAGATCCATGTCATGGATCATAGTCCGGATTTTGTCCCACTCCGGTTTTTTCCGCACCAGTTTATCCGGAGAACTCCAGCGGAGAGGAAGATCATCACGCAAACGGATAAGTTTCTGATTGCGCAGTAAAATATCGCGGTTGGCAATTATTTTATCACGGAGTTTTTCATTGGCAATCTTTCCGGGATCGGCCAGCATGGCACTGATTGACTGATGTTCTGCCAGCAGTTTTGCCGCGGTTTTGGGACCCACCCCCGGCACGCCCTCAATATTGTCAGCCGAATCCCCCAGCAGGGAAAGATAGTCAATTATCTGATCCGGGCGGACCTGGTACTTGCTTTCCACTCCGGAAACATCCCGCAATTCCAAACCTCCGGATGTCCCCGGCACCAGCATAGACACCCGGTCATTCACCAGCTGGGCAAGATCTTTATCTGAACTTACAATTTTAACCGGCTCTCCGGTATTTGCCGCCAGTGCCCCGATCAAGTCGTCCGCCTCATATTCCGGTTCTTCCCAGATCGGCCAGCCGAAGTATCCGGCTAATTCGCGGATCAGCGGCACCTGGATCTTCAGTTCCTCCGGCATCGGGGGGCGGTTCTGCTTGTATAAAGGTGCCAGCTCCTCCCGGAATTTAACCCGGCCGCAGTCAAAAACCAGTGCGCCGGGGTTATCCGGGTATTCGTGATGCAGTTTCAGCAGCAGACGGGCAAATACAAATAAAGCATTGGTAGGCGTGCCGTTGTGGCTGGTTAAGTTTCTTACTGCGTAAAACCCCCGGAAAATCTGGGAGTACGCATCAATCAGAATAATTTCACGGCTCATTGCGGCAGCTCCTTTTTACTGCTGTTTTCCCCGTCTGCGGCACTGAGCTGCGGAACATCGGCTGCCGAGGCGGCTTCCCATACTTTTTCTGCCGCGTGGAAAGCGGCGTTGGAACTGCCGCATTTAAGCATATTTTTCACCTCAAGCATATCTTTTTCCACCTCTGTTCTGCGGCTGCCGCCGGGGAGAATTTCCTCAATTGCCGGCACCAGATATTTGGGTTTGACCTTCCACTGGAGATATTCCCGGTAAACCTCTTTATCTGCGATAATATTGGTCATGGTGAAAAATCCCCGGTAAAGCCGCACCACCAGTGAAGCCAGCAATAAAGTTACCGTATTGAGTTTGTAAACCACCACCAGAGGCAATCCGGCCAGCGCACACTCCACGGTAACCGTTCCACTGGCGGCAATTCCGGTGCCTGCCTCCTGAAGCAGAGCTGCCGTTTCCCCGCAGCGGATCTCCAGCCCGGGGCATTCAGGATGCCGGCGGATAAAATCTTCATAAATATCCTGACACCTTGCCGCCACCTTTTCTCTGGGGGCAGACAATACAAAACGCAGGGCGGGGTGTTTTTCATGCAGAACACAAATAGTTTCCAGCATGGGATGCAGCAGCCGGTCAATTTCCATTTTCCGGCTTCCCGGCAGCAGCAGAAAAAGATTATCCTGCCGCGTCAGTTCCGGCCGGGTACGCGCTTCCACAATGTCCGCCAGCGGGTGGCCGACGAATTCCGCCCTGAGTCGGGTTTTGGCAAAAACTTCACACTCAAAGGGGAAAATCACCAGCATTTTGCTGCAGATTTTTGCCAGCACCGGCAGCCGCCATTTCCCCCAGACCCAGAGATGGGGGCAGACGTACCACACTACCCGGATGGAAGAAAAATACATTGCCAGGGCAAAAAGGAGATTGAAGCCGGGGTAATCAATCAGCACCACCGCATCCGGCCGTTCCCGCCGTGCGGTGCGCAGCAGCTGGAAAAAGATCTTTATAAAGGTAAAGATGTGTTTAAGTATCTCCACCACTCCGATGACGCCAAGTTCAGTTGAGTCAACGAGCAGACGGAAATCTTCCTGCGCCATTTTCGGTCCGCCCATACCGGAAACTTCCACCGGAACGGAATTAACTTTTCCCAGCCGGTGCAGTTCCCGGGTGAGCGCGGCTCCGTAAAGGTCGCCGGAGGCTTCCCCGGACAATATCCATATTTTTTTTGTATCGCTGTTCATAATTGGATAAAATGTACACGTTTTACCGCGTAAAGTCAAGCCGGATATGAAAAATTAAACCGAAAAAAAACTTTGCCCGAACTTGAAATTTCATCTTCATCATTATATAGTATTACGTCCGGAAACAGTTTCATCTGAATATACCGCCGCCCGGCTTGCGTGTCAGGGGTGCCGCAACTGGAGCCGCGGAAAACAACCCCGGTGGAAAGGCAGGACAGTAATGAACATTCAAAACGCGTATTTTTTTCTGGCTGTTGCAGGATCGGTAATTTTTCTGGTTCAGTTTGTCATTACGCTGACCGGGATGGGGGGCGAAAGTGACCTTGGAGAAGTGGTGGATGGCTCCAGTACGGAAGTTGAGGTTTCAGATGCCGCGGACGCCAGCGGATTTAATTTCCTGTCTATAAAGACGATAACTTCTTTTGTAACCTTTTTCGGCTGGGGCGGTGTCTTCTGGGGTGATCGCGGATTGGCGGGGTTGTTTATCGCCATAGGTTGCGGTCTGGCGATGATGTTTATAACCGCTTTCATCCTTTCCATGCTGCTCAAGCTCCAGCAGTCCGGAAATATTACCGGGAAAGATTTTATCGGACAGCATGGCGTGGTGTATGTCAGTGTCCCCGCCGGGCGTACCGGACAGGGAAGGATCACCGTGGAATTTCCCGGCTGTACCCGTGAAGTTCAGGCACTTGCCGATGAGGAACTGCGTCAGGGTGAACCGGTTGAAGTGGTTGAAGCCCTCGGTCCGGAACTTTTTCTGGTGAAGAAAGCTTGATCGCAAATTCCAGCGGCATGATTTACCGCGGGTGCTTTTTTCCTGCCGGGGGAAGGCGGGGAGGTGGAAACGGAAATAAAATTATTTACATAGTTTTGCCGTGGGCAGGATGGTTTTCAGAAAGAGATTTTTTCTGGAACTGATTTGTTGTTTTGAAAAAATCCGGATACCGGCGCAGTGTGCGTCGGAATAGATAAAGATAAGTCCGGTTGAACGATAAAGTAAAAGTAAGGAGAGGTGGCCATGTATATTTTCTGGTTCGCTGTAATCGCCGCTCTGGTGGTGCTGTTGCTTTTTATGTCCTGGGTATCATGGTATCGCAAATGTCCCTCCGACCGGATTATGATCATTTACGGAAAAACCGGCGGCGCGAACCAGCCGGCAAAGTGTATTCACGGCGGAGCTAAATTTGTCTGGCCGATTTTTCAGGATTACGGTTACATTTCATTGCGCCCGCTGCAGATTGTGGTGAATTTGGATAACGCACTCTGCAAACAGAATATCCGTATCAATGTACCCAGTGTATTTACCGTCGGCGTCAGCACCCGTCCGGAAATCATGGGAAATGCGGCAGAAAGGCTTTTCGGTCAGCTGCCGGAGGCCATTGCCGAACTGGCACGGGATATTATTTTCGGTCAGCTGCGTCTGATTATTGCCTCCATGACGATTGAAGAGATCAACGCCGACCGGGAAACCTTTCTCCGGGCGGTTGAGGCCAACGTTTCAACAGAATTGAAAAAAATCGGTCTGGAACTGCTTAACGTAAATATTACCGACATTACCGATGCTTCCGGCTACATTACCGCCATCGGACAGCGGGCTGCGGCCGAGGCGATCAACCGGGCCAAGATTGATGTGGCTGAAGAGGCGAAAAAAGGAAGTGTCGGTCAGGCTGAGGCCAAAAAATTGCAGGATATCGCGGTATCTGAAGCGGAAGCCGAAGCCGCCGCCGGTGTGGCCCGGGCGGAACGGGATCGCCGTATCGCGGTAAAAGAGGCGGATTCAGCGGCAACCCAGGGTGAAAACGTGGCGGCAATTGAGATAGCCAAATCCAACGCCACCCGGAGCGAACAGGAGGCGGAAGCCCACCGCCGCGCCGAGGCAGCCCGCCAGATCGCAGAAGCGGAAATTGAACGTGCCCGTTACGAAGCCGAGGCCAAAGCACAGGTGGCCAAGGCGTCAATGGAAATGGAAAAACAGCGCGCTGATGTTATCGTGGCAGCAGAAATCGCCCGCCAGAAAATAGAGATTGCCGCCAAAGCCGAGGCGGAAAAACGCCGCCTGGAGGCGGAGGGTGAAGCGGCCGCTATTTTTGCCAAACTCAATGCCGAGGCAAAAGGTAATTTTGAAATTCTCAAGGCAAAAGGCGAAGGTTACCGTTCCATCGTTGAATCCTGCGGCAATAATGCCAATGATGCCGGCAAATTGCTTTTGATTGAAAAACTTGAAGAAATCGTAAAATTGCAGACCGAAGCAATCCGGAATATCAAGATTGACAAGGTCACGGTATGGGATGGCGGCAAGGGAGCAAATGGACAGAGTTCCACGGCAAATTTTCTTAGCGGAATGGTCCAGAGCCTGCCGCCGCTTCATGAAGTAACTAAAATGGCGGGAGTGGAACTGCCGGATTATCTCGGCAGTGTGAGTGCGGAGCAAGACGGTAGAAAAGCCGCTGCCGACGCCGCTGCCCCAACGAAAGGATAGTTTATGATTATAAAGCAGTTATCTCTTTTTGTGGAAAATCGTCCCGGCAGTCTTAATGAGGTCTGCCGGGTATTGAAGGACAATAATATAAATATCAACACCCTTTCTCTGGCAGACACCAAAGAATTCGGCATCCTCCGTCTGCTCATCGGCGAACATGAGAAAGCCAGAAAAGTCCTGGAAGAAAAAGGGTTTGTAGTTAAAGAAACTGATGTTCTGGCTCTGCCGGTATCCGATTGCCCCGGCGGGCTGGCGGAATTGCTGGAAGCCTTTGACCGGCGCAATATCAGTGTGGAATATATGTACGCTTTTCCCTCCGGCAAAGGCGGCAAGGCGGTGATGGTTTTCCGTTTTGAAGATACCGGCAAGGCAGTGGAGGCCTTGGAGCTTGAGGGGTTGAAGCCCTTTGATGATGTGGAACTTTTTAAGTAATCTCCTTTAATTTTGGAAGAGAATAAATAAAAACCGCATGGATACGGCGGGAATAAAAAACAGGAAACCGGACAATTGCTCCGGGAGAATTTTATTTTATGGAAAAAAATCTTTTTAATTTCAAAAATTTCACCGCGGCGGATTTTGACGCGGTGTTCAAACTGGCATTCAAACTTAAAAAAGAACGCGGCAAAGTTGATTTTAAACCCCTGGCGGGCAAGAGTATCGGCATGATTTTTGCCAAATCCTCCACCCGGACGAGAGTTTCTTTTGAAGTAGGGATTTCTGAACTCGGCGGCAATGCGCTTTATCTGGATCAGAGCAAGATGCAGGTGGGGCGGGGCGAGACAGTTACCGATACTGCCAAAGTATTGAGCCGTTACCTTCACGGCATTGTGATAAGAACCTTTCTCCAGTCGGATGTGGAGGAGCTTGGCACTGCCGGCAGCATACCGGTTATCAATGCCCTGACCGATGATTACCACCCCTGCCAGATACTGGCGGACCTGATGACTGTTATTGAATATTCCGGCAAAATCGAAGGAACCAAGATGGTATTTTTCGGGGATGGACGGTGCAATATTGCCAATTCTCTGATTGAAAGCGCGCGTATTCTGGGCTATCAGCTGGTAATTGCCGCTCCGGAGGCTTACGCTCCCGATCCGGCGGTAACGCTGAATTCACCCTGGATTATACATGAAACAGATCCCTTGAAGGCGGCAAAAGATGCAGATTATCTTTATACCGATGTATTTGTCAGCATGGGATTTGAAGAAGAGTCCGCAGAACGCATGAAATTGCTCCGTCCTTATCAGGTCAATATGAAAGTCGCCTCTCAGGCCAAGAAAACGGTTAAGTTCCTGCACTGCCTGCCGGCGCACCGGGACGAGGAAGTATCCGGAGAGATACTGGATTCGGATATGTCGATTGTGTTTGATGAAGCGGAAAACCGTCTCCATGTTCAAAAGGCGGTTATGGCCATGTTGATGTAAGTTTTTTTGAAAGATTATTTATCAGATTTTATTAAGGGCACTGTATAATGAGAAAAGATTTTTTGCCTTTCACCCGCCCGGCGGTGAATGAGGATGATATTCAGGCGGTGACCGATACACTGCGTTCCGGCTGGCTGGCCAGTGGGCCGGCCAATGCCGCGCTGGAAGAGGCTATGTGTAAATTGACCGGCAATAAATACGCCGTGGCGGTATCTTCGGCCACTGCGGCGATGCATTTGCTGCTTGAAGTGCTCCATATCGGGCCGGGAGACGAAGTCGTTACCCCTTCCATGACCTGGGTGTCAATGGTTAACATGATTGTACTGCGCGGGGCGACTCCGGTATTTGCCGAAATTGACCGTGAAACCATGCTGGTTCAACCGGAATCCATCCGGGAAAAGATCACCCCCCGCACCCGTTTGATTGTCCCGGTGCATTTTGCCGGAGCGGCGGCGGATATGGATGCCATACGCGAGGCAGCTGGAAATATCATGGTGGTGGAAGATGCCGCCCATGCGCTGGGTACTTATTACAAAGGACGCCACGCCGGAAACAGCGGTTCGGCGATTTTCAGTTTCCACGCCATTAAAAATGTTACCACCGGCGAAGGCGGTATGTTTGTTACCGATGATAAAGAAATGGCAGATGCGGTCCGCCGCTGGAAATTCCACGGGCTTGGAGTGGATGCTTTTGACCGTCTTAACAAAGGGCGTTCGCCCCAGGCCGAAGTGATAGAGCCGGGATATAAGTACAATTTGAGCGATATTTGCGCCTCTCTGGGGGTAAGTCAGCTCAAGCGGCTTGAAAATATCAATGCCGCACGCAGAGAGCTGGCTGTGCGTTATCTGGAATTGTTCCGGGATATTCCGGAAATCCGTCCTCTTGGCATGCCGGATTATGATTTTGTCCATGCCTGGCATCTTTTTGTGGTACGGGTGGATTCGCCCAAGGTTGACCGCAATACTTTTATGAATGAGTTGAAAAAGCTTAATATCGGAACCGGTCTGCATTTCCGCTGTGCCCATCTGCAGAAGTATTACCGTGAACAGATGGGATATAAACCTGGTCTGTTGCCCAATACGGAATACAACAGTGACCATATCTGTTCTCTGCCGCTTTTCCCGGATATGACAGAAAAAGATGTTGAAGATGTGGTTGAAGCGATAAAAGAGGTGATCAAGTGAAGATATCCGGAGAAAAGAGCATCCGGTACGGCCGTCTGCTGCTCTTTATTGTATCGGCGTTCGGATTGCTGATTTTTCTGGGATTGGCTCCGCTGTGGGGATCGGAAGACCGCTGGGCGGAAATCAGCCGGGAAATGCTGCTGTATCATGACTTTCTTCATCCGGCGATAAATGGTGAAATATATTTTGACAAACCGCAGCTTTCTTATTGGCTGATTGTGCTTTTCGGCTGGATCAGCGGAGTGCTGAATGAGTTTGTGGTGCGTCTGCCGAGCGCGCTGGCCGGACTGGCCGCGCTGGCCGGGGTGTGGTGGCTGGGAAAATGCCTTTATGATGAGAAAACCGCCAATCTGGCTGCCTGGGTGATGCTGGGTTGTTACGGCTTCCTTTTCTGGGCCCGGAGCGGGGCGGCGGATATGGCCAATGTGGCGGCAATAACGCTGGCGATGGCGTTTTTCATTGAACGGAAAAACAAGAGCGGTTTTTTCTCTTATTTCATCTTTTATCTTATCTGCGCTCTGGGCGCGCTGACCAAGGGACTGCCGGCACTGGTAATGCCTTTTGTGCTGATAGCTCCGTTCCTCTGGAGGGACGGAGAATGGAAGAAGCATTTGAAATGGAGCAATCTGGCCGCCTTTATCCTGGCTATGGCAATCTATCTTCTGCCGTTTTATCTGGCGGCAACCATGGCTACTCCGGAATTTTACACCCGCCCGGCTCATACGGCAGAAACCGGAAGCTGGTGCTGCGCGGTGAAAAAATACCTGCCGCTCTGCGAAATACTGCCGGACGGCACCCATAATTTGACCGGCTTCGGGCTGGTGGTGCGGGAAAATCTGGTCAGGGTGTTCAAACCCTTTGATCATGATGATGAACCGTTCTTCTGCTATGTTTATCATCTGCCGCGGATTATGCTGCCTTTGGCTCCGCTTTTTATTCTGGCTCTGGCCGGGTTTGTAAAACGCCGGAAAACACTCAGCGCAAATACCCGCGATCTGCTGTGGGGGGCAGCGTTGATGTTTGTACTGTTTTCGCTTTCCGGGTCGAGACGCTGGTACTATATTCTGCCCTTGCTGGCACCGTGTACTTTATTGACAGCAGTCGCTTTTTCCCGGACGGAGGAGGAGGGGGTGGAAAAATGGAATGCAATTGCGATAAAATTGTACCGGTATTTATTGATCACAACCGGCTCACTGGCAGTGCTCAGTCTGATGCTTTATCCGGTATGGCGGCGGGTTTTGCCGGTGGCTCCGCCGTTGCTTTTCCTGATCGCACTGCCTTTGTTTGGAGTGATCGGTATGTTGCTGCTTTTTCTGGATGAGGTGGGTGAACGGGATATTATCGGAAAAATCTTTAATCTTCCCCGCCGTCCGGCGGCGGTAATAGTTGTTGCCGCGCTTTTTACTATCGGCGTATTCAGCTGTCTGGTTCCGTCGATGTGGACATTGCGCAAAGAACGTGATTTTATCCGCGGGGTGACTGCATCTCTGCATGGGAGTATCGCTCCGGAACAGGTATTTCTCTGGAATCACGAACCCAATGCCAGACTGGTTTTCTATCTTGATTATCCCCGTCCGGTGAAAGTGGGATTTAAAACCGGAGATCTCAAGCGTTTCATGAAGGATAACGCAGGGCGGAAAGTTATGCTTATAACTTACACCCGGAAACGTAATATGGAAAGTTTTCAGGCCGCGGTAAAAGAACTCGGGCTGGATATCAATATAAATGAGCCGTCTTACCGTGAGCCGCGCGAATCGTATGAGTCGCGCAAGTCAAGAAAATTGCATATCTGGATAAAGAAAGCAGAAGATAATGGAAAAGAACAAGATAATTGATTTTATTTCGGTGGTTGTACCGGTCTATAACGAAGAGGGCTGTCTGCAGGAATTGATAGACCGCTCTCTGGCGTCGCTGGACAAAACCGGAAAGAAAAATGAGCTTATTTTAGTAGATGACGGCAGCCGTGACGGTTCGGCGGATATTATTGCCCGGGCGTCAGAAGCCCATCCTGACCGGGTGATCGGCTGTATATTGAATCGTAATTACGGACAGCATTCCGCAATTATGGCCGGTTTTTCGCTGGTACGCGGCGATCTGGTAATAACCTTGGATGCCGATCTGCAGAATCCGCCGGAGGAATTCCCCCGGCTGGTGGCGGCGGCAGAAGAGGGCAACGATGTGGTCGGTACGGTAAGAATGAACCGTAAAGATACCTGGTTCCGCCGGATGGCGTCAAAGGTGGTGAACCGGGTGGCGCGCAAGGCTACCGGGGTGAACATGGTGGACTACGGCTGCATGCTGCGGGCCTACCGCCGTCCGGTGGTGGATGCAATGCTGCAATGCCATGAACGCAGCACATTTATTCCGATTCTGGGAAACAGTTTTGCCCGCCAAACCTGCGAAATTCAGGTCAGCCACAGTGAACGCGCGGTGGGTGAATCAAAATATTCACTTTGGAAACTGATCAATCTGCAGTTTAATATGCTTACCTGCATGACGACTTTCCCGCTTCAGGTGCTGACCTATGTGGGAGCTTTGATCGCGCTCAGCGGGGTTGCGCTCGGTGTGTTTATTCTGGCTTTCCGTTACATTCACCTGGATGGCCAGGCCTGGTCAAATCAGGGAACGTTCACACTGTTTGCCATCAGTTTCATCTTTTCCGGCTGCCAGATGGCCGGCATGGGAATACTGGGCGAATATATTGCCAGAATTTACAATGATGTCCGGGCCCGGCCGCTGTACTTTGTGGAAAAAGTGCTTGGACGCTCTGATATGAAATAATAAATATTGATTTGAAAAAATCCATGGATTGGTGTATATTTCCCGGTGGGGGATATCGCGGCGTCCGGGATGAACGGCAATGCCGGGATAAGCGGATGTTAAAAAAGAGGGTGGAAGGTCAGAAAGGTTTTTATGAGTAATTATCAATTCAAACGGGTGCTGTTGAAATTGAGCGGAGAAGCGTTGAAAGGCGACCGTGAATTCGGTTACTCTGCTTCCGCCATAGATGACATCGTAAACCGGATATCTCCGCTGCTGGATAACGGTATCGAAGTGGCGATGGTCGTGGGTGCCGGAAATATCTGGCGCGGGGTGATGGGCTCCGACCGGATGGAGAGGGTGGATGCCGACAGCATGGGAATGCTGGCAACAGTGATGAATGCCATTTGTCTGCGGGATCATTTTCAGGCGGCAGGAGTTAATGCTGTTGTACAGACCGCGGTGGCAATGGAGCCGCTGGCAGACCGTTACAACCGGAAAAAAGCGATTGCGGCATTGGAGGCCGGGCAGGTGGTGATTTTTGCCTGCGGGACCGGAAGTCCGTTTTTTACCACCGACAGTGCAAGCGCACTGCGGGCATTGGAAACGGATTGTGATGCACTTATTAAAGCGACCAAAGTTGACGGAGTTTATTCAGCCGATCCGATGCGTTTTCCGGATGCCAGGCGTTATGAAAGAATAAGTTATGATGAAGCATTGGCGGCCCGGCTCGGTGTGCTGGATTCGGTGGCGTTTTCACTGTGCCGGGACAATGCGCTGCCGATAATCGTATGCAATTTCAATGATCCCGGCGCGCTGGACCGGGTGTTGCGCGGCGATACCGCGGCAGGAACGATTGTAGAATAAAATCATCCGGGGATTCGGTTTTGGTCTCCGGTAAAAGTACAGGCTGTTGTTTATGAGCGGATATTATGTTTCTCCCCGGGCAAAACTGGGTGAGCGGGTGGAAATCGGACCGGGCGCAGTTATTGAGGATGACTGCGTTATCGGAGATGACTGTTTTATTGATGCCAATGTTAAAATTGGCCGTTACACCACCATTGGCGCGCGCAGCCGTATTTATCTGGGAGCTTATGTCGGCGCGGAACCGCAGGATCACCGTTTCCGGCCTGGAGTGAAGTCTTCAACCGTTATCGGCAGCGATACGGTAATCCGGGAATATGTTACCATACACCGTTCGCCATTTGAGAACGGCATTACCCGGGTGGGGGATCACACTTTGCTGATGGCATTTGTGCATCTGGGGCATGACGGGATGATCGGCAACCACGTTACCGCGGCTAATCATACCTCATTTTCCGGACATGTGATCGTGGAAGACGGCGCGGTTTTATCCGGGTATGTGCTGATTCATCAGTTTTGCCGGATCGGCAGTCTGGCTATGGTCGGGGCAAGAACGATTATTACCCAGGATGTGCCGCCTTATGTGCTGTTGTCTGAAAGCAATTGCGTGTGTTCATCCAATACCGTCGGATTGCGGCGGGCAGGATTGTCAGATGAGGCGAGACTGGCAATAAGAAAAGCAATTAAGACATTTTATTTCAAGAAGCTGAACGCGAAAAACGCCCTGGCGGAAATATGCAGCGGACCGATGACGCCGGAGGTGGAACATTTTGTGGATTTCATAAGAAAATCTGAACGCGGGGTAATGCCCGGCGATCCCAGAATAATCGCGTTGGGCAAGAGAATAGAAGAGTGAGGTTTTTTATGCGTGCGGTGAAAGAAATTTTTATGTTGCTGATAAAGAAAATGCCTGCAGTTACAGTTCTGCCGTTGCTGCTGCTGTTTTCCGGATGCGCCGGCTGGGGTGAAGAAAAATCAGAGGTGCTTATCGGTGTGCTGGCTCCGGCCCAGGGCGGCAATGCCAAAGCGGCGGAGCAGGTAATTAAAGGTATCGGGATTGCCGCCGACGGCGTGAATAATTCCGGTGGAGTGGAAGGCCGGAGAATAAAATTGGAAGTTATCCGGTACAAAAATCCCCGTCAGGCTGTGCGTGACTTTGACAGATTGGCAGATTCCGGAGCCGCAGCAGTGATAGGAACATACAGTTCAGAAGAGGTTACCCCGCTGAAATCAGCGGCCAACCGGAGAAAATTGCTTCTGGTGCTGCCCATGGCCAGTTCGGATGAATTGACGGAGAGAACTGATTATGTAGTGAGAAATTGTTATAATGACACATTGCAGAGCCGGGCTTTGATGTATTATGCCCGTTATCTCAAGGATAAAAAACGCCTCGGAGTGCTGGTTAATCTGGATGAAGGAGCAGTTTTCGCCCGGGATATTGCTTACAAGGCGGCACAGTGCTTCAATGATTACGGCGGGACTGTGGCCGGGATGGCCGGTTTCCGGGAGAAAGACCGCAGTTTTGCCGGGCCGCTGAAAAAACTGATGGATAAAAATATCGATATACTGCTGCTGCCGGCATACCCGGAGTGTGCCGGTAAAATTATTGCCGAAGCCAGAAAACTCGGATATACCGGGATGATTATTTCACCTGACAGCGTATCGGAAAAAGCATTCTTTGAGGCGTTGCCGGAAAATGCGGGAGAGGTTTATTTTTCTTCGCCGTATTCCCAAGATTATCTGACGGAGAATACTGCCAATTTCCGCACCATCATGCGGAGAAATGAAATCACTTCTCCCGGCGACGGCGAGGCTCAGGGATATGACGCGCTGAATTTAATTGCCGCCGCTCTCCAGGCGGATGACGCGCCTTATAAAGCTATCCGCAAACTCAATCATCATGCCGGGGCTTCCGGTCCGGTAATTATGCGTGAGGACGGCAATGCGGATCACATGATTTTCATCAACAAAATTGAATACGGCAAGGACGGCAAGGCGTCACCCAAACTTGAACTCGGCGTCGATCCGCTGCTGCTCCGGGACGTGACCATTGACAAGAAAGAGTAGTGTAGTAGCGGAATGAGTGAGGAAAGAGAAAATCCCGCCGCCGGAATGAAAAACAGCGTTTCCGGCGCAGCGGGGCAGTCTCCGGCGGCGGAATATAACGAAAATGCAATTCAAACCCTGAGCGCACTGGAGCATATCCGGCTCCGGCCGGGTATGTATATCGGGCGCATGGGGGATGGTTCGCATCCCGATGACGGTATTTATATTCTGCTCAAAGAGATTATTGACAACAGTATTGACGAATTCATCATGGGGCAGGGACGCCGGATTGATGTGGCGTTGAACGGCCATACTGTTTCTGTGCGGGATTACGGGCGGGGAATACCGCCGGGAAAACTGGTGGAGTGCGTCTCTGTAATCAATACCGGAGGTAAATACAATACTGATGTATTCAAATTTTCCATCGGTCTCAACGGGGTGGGCACCAAGGCGGTAAATGCGCTTTCAGAATATTTCCGGGTCAAAACCATAAGAGACGGTCATTTCCGTGCTGCGGAGTTTTCCAAAGGCAAACTGGTCAATGAAGAGGAGGGCGATTGCCAGGAACGCAACGGAACCCAGGTGGAATTCACTCCGGATCATGAATTATTCAAAAATTATGATTTCCGGATGGAGTATCTGGAAAAACGGCTCTGGATGTACGCTTATTTGAACAGCGGCCTGTCGCTTTACTTCAATAACCGGGTATATTTTTCCCGGAACGGCTTGAAAGATTTGCTGGAAAATGAGGTGGAGGAAGAAAACCGCCTTTATAATACGATTTACTTCAAAGACAAAACCATTGAATTTGCCCTGACTCACAGTGACGCCTATGGTGAAACCCAGTTTTCATTTGTCAACGGACAGTATACTCATGACGGCGGAACTCACCTGTCCGCCTTTAAAGAGGGTGTGCTTAAGGGAATAAATGAGTTTTCCGGGCGGAATTTCAAGGCTGACGCCATCCGGGACGGATTGGTGGGGGCCATCGCAGTAAAAGTGGTCGCTCCGGTCTTTGAATCCCAGACCAAAAATAAGCTGGGCAATACCGATGTGCGGTATCCGGTGGTGACTGCCGTCAGTGCGGCGGTGGCAGATTTCCTCCATAAAAACCGGGAAGTGGCTGACCTGGTGATTGACAAAGTCACCCGCAACGAACAACTGCATAAACAGATATCCGAGGTGAAGAAAAAATCCCGGGAGACTTTGCAGAAAAGCCGTTTGCGTATTCCCAAGCTGAAAGATTGCAAATATCATATCGGAGAGAAAATTCCCCGCAATGTTGCGCCGGGTGAATCAATGATTTTTCTTACCGAGGGCGATTCCGCCGCCGGATCGCTGGAGGTCTGCCGGGACGTGAACTACCAGGCTATTTTCGCACTGCGCGGTAAACCGATGAATTTCTACGGGCAGAAGTTTGAAAAGATTTACAGCAATGAGGAGTTGACATTCCTGATGCAGGCACTGGGGGTGGAGGAATCAGTGGAAAATCTGCGTTATGACCGGATAATTATTGCCACTGATGCGGATGTGGATGGACTGCATATCCGTAATTTGCTGTTGACTTTTTTCCTGACGTTCTTTGACCAGCTGGTGCTTTCCGGGCATGTTTTTGTGCTGGAAACTCCGCTTTTCCGGGTGCAGAAGCCGAAAGAAAAACCAATTTACTGTTACAGCGAACAGGAACGGGATGCCGCTTACGCCAAGGCAGGGAAAAAAGCGGAAATCACCCGGTTCAAAGGTTTGGGGGAAATTTCACCCAAGGAATTCGGTCAGTTCATCGGATCGGAGATGCGGCTGGCACCGGTAACGCTGGACAGTATGAGAAATGTTCCGGAACTGCTGGGCTTTTACATGGGCAACAATACCCCGGAACGGAAAGATTACATTATGAACAATTTGGAGGTGCCGGAATATGACTGATGAGATCAGCAAACATCCGGAGTCCAATATCCCGGTGCCGGAAAAGAAAGCGGCAGATAATGTTGCATCTGGAGCGGCAGACGGTTATTCCGGCACAATAGAAAATGCCGGTTCCACAAGTGAGGATGACGAGGTTATCGAGGGAGTGGTGGCGGAACAGAAAAGAGGAAATAATGATTATTTCCGCCAGATGATGGACCGCAACTTTCTGGATTACGCCAGTTATGTGATCAAAGACCGGGCGATCCCGGATGTGGATGATGGCCTTAAACCGGTTCAAAGGCGTATCTTGTGGGCATTGTACAAGGTGCATGACGGACGTACCCACAAGGTGGCCAATATTGTCGGAAATGCAATGCATTATCACCCACATGGCAATGCTTCAATCGAAGACGCTCTGGTGGTGCTGGCCAACAAGGGCGGCATGGTGGAAAAAATTGAGCGTGAAGACGGAATGGAGGTTAAAAAATACTACCAGACCCCGTATTTCATAGTTCAACAGGGAAATTTCGGCAATCCCCTGACCGGAAGCCCGGCGGCGGCGGGGCGTTATATTGAATGCGCTCTTTCCCAGCTGGCAGTGGAAACCATGTTCGACAATGATATAACCGAGTTTGTCGATACTTACGATGGCCGGGAGGTGGAACCGGTGAGGCTTCCGGCCAAGGTGCCCTCACTGCTGATGCTGGGAAGCGACGGTATCGCGGTGGGAATGGCCACCAAAATAATGCCTCATAACTTTAATGAGCTGCTTGATGCCGAAATCGCGGAGTTGAAAGGGGAAAAATATACTTTGCTGCCCGATTTTGCCACCGGAGGCTTGATGGATGCCGGAGAATATGCCGATGGCAACGGCAGAATTGTCCTGCGGGCAAAAATCGATATTGAGGGGCGCGAGCTGGTAATAAGAGAAATACCTGCCGGACTGGATACCGAAAAAATCGTTTCCTCAATAGAGAAAGCAGCAGAGAAAAATAAGATAAAAATATCTTCCGTACAGGATTACACCACTGACCACGTTGAAATACGGGTGACGCCAACCCGGGGATATGACCCGGAAAAGACGTTGCAGGGGTTGTTGATGTACACGGATTGCTCATATCCGATTTCGGTGAATATGACCGTGATCCGGGATAACCGCCCGGTTCAGATGACCGTTACCGAGGTTTTGAAGCGGAATGTGGAAAAATTGCTCGATTACCTGAAACGTGAGCTTGAAATCGAGTTGGGACGGCAAAATGAATTGTTTCACGCCAGAACTCTGGCTCAGATATTCTTTGAACAGCGGATTTATAAAAGAATTGAAGAGTGCCGTACCCAGGAAGCTGAATATGCTGAGGTGCACGCCGGTTTGGCTCCATTCCGGGATGAACTGCGCCGCGATGTCACCGATGAAGATGTGGACAAACTCCTGGCACTGCCGGTGCGCCGCATCAGCCGGTTTGATATTGAGAAAAACCAGCGCGAACTGGCGGAGATTGAAAAACGGATCGCGGAAATCAAACGCAATCTTAAATCACTCCATGCCTACGCAATAAAGTATATTGAAAATCTTAAAGCAAAATATGGCGCGCTTTTCCCGAGACGCACCGAAATAATGGAGCTTAAATCAATAGACCGCAAGGCGGCGGCATTGAACAATCTCCGCGTGGGACACGACCGCAAAAACGGTTACATCGGTCTGGCGGTAAAATGCGATGATCCGGTGGTGTGCAATGAATTTGACCAGCTGCTGCTGGTAAGGAAAGACGGTTCATACAAAGTAACCGATTTGCCGGGAGACAAACTTTTTGTCGGGAAACTTTATGAGTGCAGAAAGTATGATGCCCAGACGGTGTTCGGCATCATTTACCGGGACACCAAAACTGGAAAATGCTACGGCAAACGCAGTTCTGTCGGAGGATTTATCAAGGATAAAGAGTATATTTTCTGCCCCAAAGGCTGTGTGCTTGAGCTTTTCACCCCGCGTCCTGATGCGGTTTATGAACTGATCCGCAAGGGAGCCAGGAAAAATGCGGTGGAAGAACTCAATCTCATGACTTTGCCCAGGCGTTCCGCCAAGGCAAGGGGGATAATGATCTCCAATCTGCCGTTGGCAAAAATAACCTGGAAGCGTTTCCTGTCTGAGGAGGAATTGGCGGAGCTGAATGCGGCAGAGAATTCCGGGCCTGACACCGCAGGGTCAGCAGATACTGCCGCAGAAAACGGAGAAGCGGAAGAGACACCGGAAAAAACGGAACTGACCGTTAACCCCGGTGCGGAAAAGGATGGCGGAATACCGGAAAAAAGTGATGATATAACTCCAGAACTTGAATCCGGTGAAAATTCACCGGAAAAAGAGGAGGAAAATATTTCTTCCGGAGAAGACCCCGTATCCGCGGAAATTGAAGATGATTCAAATGTGACTCCTGAAGACAACGGAAACGGTGAGTCCACTGTGGTTTCAGACGGGCAGGAAAAAATATCTGCAGCTGAAATTGAGGCTGATCCGGATAAAACAGAGCCGGAAGCCGCAGACACCGTGTCTTCCGGAAGAAAAAAGGGCAGGAAGTCTGAAAAAACATCTGCCGGATTTTCTGCTCCCGCGGAAGAAAAAGATGTGTCGGCGGCATTACCGGATGGAGACGGTCAGAGTAAAGATGCTTCTTCAACCGGGGGGGGTGAAGAAGGCAGTGCTTCTGCGCAGAAGATCGAAGAGTCAGGGAATGCGGAAGCATTTCCGGAGGTAAAAGATAATTCCGGAAAGGTTGCTCCGGAAATCGCGGAAGTAACGTCGGAAAACTCCGCCGCAACGTTGGATGCTGAAGAGTCTCCGGTTGAAGACTCCGGAGAAAATATAACCGGAATTCCGGAAATGACAGTTGCAAACTCCAATCCGGAAAATGCAGTTGCTCCGGTTGACACGGTAGAAGAAATTGCTGCATCGGATTCAGAGTTGACAGATAAGGCCGGTTCAGGGAAAGCAGGGGATATTTCCCAAATACCGGAAGAGATTGCCGCTGATAGCAAAGAAGAGCAAAAATCCGTTAATGGAAATATTTCCGACGCAATAGAGCAGAAAGAAGAAAGCGTAGCTGATCTGCTTACTCTGGAAATGGAAGAAGCAGCGCAGACAAGAAAACGCCGCCGCACATCAAAACCGCCGGTTGCGGAGAAAAAACGGCCGCTGCCGGAGGAAAAATCCAATCTGCCCAAATCTTCTGATGATGGAGAAGATGACTTGGGAATAGTTCAGCCGGAACTGGAATTTTAGTCGGGAAGCGGTTTACATCTTTTCTTTTCTTCTGAGATATTCAGCAGGAGAGAAAAGATGAGCAGAAGAAAAAAACGTAATCAGAATTTTGAACTTACCCCTTTGCAGCGGGATGCGCTCCGGCATCTCGGCGGCCCGGCGGATTATACTCTTCTCTATGGCGGATCACGTTCCGGTAAGACTTTTGTGCTGGTTTACGCATTGCTGGTGCGGGCATTGAAAGCTCCAGGCAGCCGCCACGCCGTACTCCGCTGGCACGGAAACGCCGCCAGGCAGGCCGTCTGGATGGATACTTTACCCAAGGTGATGAAATGCGCGTTTCCGGAGCTGAGAGTGGAAAATAACCGCACTGACGGTTTTCTGCGCCTGGATAACGGCTCGGAAATCTGGTTTGCCGGACTGGATGAGGCGGAAAGTCCGGACCGGATTCTGGGGCGGGAATTTGCCACGCTGTATTTCAATGAGTGTTCTGAGCTGAATTACTCTGCTGTGTCTCTGGCATTGAGCCGGCTGGCTCAGAAGACATCTTTGAAGCCGAGAGGTTATTTTGACTGCAATCCCACCGGGAAAAGCCACTGGACTTATCTGCTTTTTGTTGAAAAAATCGATCCGGTGTCCCGGCAGAAACTGATTTTTCCGGATAATTACTTTGCCATGCAGCTTAACCCGGATTCCAACCGGGCGAATTTGCCGCCGGATTATATCGAAAAAACTCTTGCCGGATTGCCGGAACGGGAACGCCGGCGTTTTCTTGAAGGGCGTTTTTCAGATGATCTGGAGGGGGCCTTGTGGTCGTATTCACTGCTGGAACAATGCCGGATTGACCGGGATCGTCTGCCGGTGATGACCAGAACTGTTGTCGGAGTGGATCCGGCGGTATGCAGTTCGCCGGATGCCGACAATACCGGAATTGTTGTCTGCGGTTCCGGAGCGGATGAAAAATTCTATGTTCTGGCGGATTGTTCATGCCGGGGCAGGGCGGAGGTCTGGGCAGAACAGGCGGTTCGCGCTTACCGGAAATACAATGCCTCAAAACTGGTTTGCGAAGTCAATAACGGAGGTGAACTTTTTGAACACCTTTTTCAACGTATGGGACTGGATGTTAATTTTCATCCGGTAAGAGCCGTGAAAGATAAATACGCCCGAGCTGAACCGGCCGCCGCTCTTTATCAGCGTAAACTGGTACGCCACGCCGGAATCTTCCCGGAACTGGAAGAAGAGATGTGTTCTTATGTTCCCGGACATTTTTCCGGCAGTCCGGATCGGATGGATGCTCTGGTCTGGGCTTTACACGAACTGGCACTTTCTCCCGTCGGAAACCGATGGATCACTGCTTGAGAATGGTGGAAAAAAGATAAAAAAATAACTTTTCAATATGGTATTTTCACAGCCATCCCATAGGAAAAGAAAAAGTTGAAAGA
>CASECL010000033.1 GCA_949286445.1 uncultured bacterium
GCCGTCACCGACCCGGCAATAGCAGAACGTCTGCCGCAGCAGGTTCGGGGGAAAGTGCTGGAACTGGATCTGAAAAAACTCAATGTTAAACATCTGGGCCCCTTCCCGGATCTTTTCGGCAATATGAATCAGTCCGGCAACGGCGGTATCGTTGACCTGTATTTCAACGGCAAACGCCAGAACCTTGCCCGCTGGCCCAACGTGGGTTACACCACCATGAAAGAGGTGCTGGTAACGGGTGAAAACCGCGGCAAAGCCGGTAAATTTATCTATCGCACCAACCGCCCGGACAACTGGGAAAAGGCCGTCAGAGCCGGTGATCTCTACCTGGCCGGTTTCTGGCGTGTGCCCTGGGTCTGCCAGAGCATAAAAGTAGGCGCGATTGATACCGAAAAGAAAACCATGACCCATATCAAGGGCATCCCCGGCGGTATCGGTTCCAAATACACCCCCACCGTCAACGGTTTGCGCAAGGGCGACGGCAAAGAACTCTATTACGCCTTCAACCTCCCCGAAGAACTGGATATGCCCGGTGAATGGTATATGAATTTCAGAACCGGAAAACTCTATTTCCTGCCTCCAGCTGAAATCAAACCGGATTCCGTGCTGATCAGCGACCTGGGCGAACCGGTGCTTTCTATTTCCGGAGCGGAAAATGTCCGGGTGGAAAATCTGATCTTTGAAGGCGGCCTGGCCGAAAATATATCAATCAGCAACTCAGAGAATGTTCTGGTGGCCGGATGCACCATCCGCCGTACCGGAAGCGACGGCGTTAAGATCAACGGCGGCAAAAACTGCATTCTCCAGAGCTGCGATCTCTACAATATCGGCGGCGTCGGTGTCTATGTTAACGGCGGTGACAAGAAAACCCTGGTTCCGGCCAATCATCAAGTTGTGAACAACCATATTTACAAATTCGGCGAAGTCGCCAAGATCAGCAATGCAATCACCGTTGACGGCGTGGGAATGAGAATAGCCAACAACCTTATCCACGACGGCAATTACGGCGGCGTGAGCTTCTCCGGCAATGATCACGTTTTTGAATATAATGAACTTCATAATCTTGGTCTTGACGGCGGCGACCTGGGCGTATTCTACGCCAACTCACTCTGGGCAAGCGCCGGTTCAGTGGTGCGTTACAACTTTGCCCACCACATCCCCAACGGCAACTTTTTCTATCCGGACGACGGCAAATCCACCGAAACTGCCAGCAACAATCTGATCTACGGTGTCGGCAGCGGACTTTTCCTCGGCGGCGGACATGACAACAAGTTCCTGGATAATGTGGTTTACAGCTGCAAAATCGGTCTCCACATTGACGACCGCGGCGTGCCGAGAAAATATGATAAAAACAGCAAAACTCATTATGAGAGGAGTTATCTGCGTTACGCCAAGGATAATCCGGCCTACGATAAATATCCCGGCATTCACAAGATTCCGGAATACAAACCCACCCTCCCCACCGGAAATATCGTAACCGGCAATTTCCTCATCGACTGCGCCACACCGGTTCGGCTGAGCGGCAAAAAGGAACATTTCAATGAGGTTACATTGAAAGACAACACCGTTCTCCGCCGCAACCCCGGCTTTATCAATCCCGGAAAACTGGATTTCCGGCTGAAAAACGCCTCCGTCTGCCGCGGAAAACTGGCCTGGCTGAACACAGAGTTTCCCAAAATGGGACTTCAGCGCGATGCCTGGCGCAAAGAAATTCCGGATGATCCGGGACGCTATGAAAACAGAAAAATCATTCGTGCCTTTGATTCCGAAAAAGATATGAAAGCATCAAACCAGATTGAGAAAAAATGAAGATAGCCAAACTTATTCTCTTTGCACTGATTTTCACTTCAGCGGCGGTTCTCTCCGCCGCTGAAAACTCAATGACGTTAAAAGAGGATGCCGGCTCCATCCCGGTAACCGGAACCACGGTTTCAGCCGCCAACGCCGGGGAAACCATTGCCGTGCTGTCAGATGACAGCATATACATTTTTACCCCTGCTGAAGGAAGTAAAAAAACTTCTTTTAATGACAGCAGCAGCTGGAAGAAATTTAATCTGCCGGAAAATTTCCGTACCCTGGGAAAACGCCGTCCGCTGCTGACAGACGGAGAAAATTATTATGTTTTCACCGCCGGATCCGGTTTAAAGATCTCCCGGTCCGGCAAAATGCACCAATTCAAGGCTCCGGCAGAAAATATTCTCGGCGGCGACCTGATGGGAAACTTTTTCTATCTCGTATCTCCGGGAAAACTCTATAAACTTTCTCTGCCGGATTTTGCAGTGGTTCAAGAGGTTGAATCTCCGATTCCAGCAGAAGTAAACGAACTTGAGATTGTCTCAATTTTTGATGAACTGCTCATTTTTGATCCGGTCAACGGCAGACTCTGGGGCTGGCGTGAACGTCCCATCGACGGCACCACAGAACGCGGCTGGAAAAGACACCGTGATCTCCCTTTCAAAAGTTCCTGTCTGTCCACCCTCAAAACCGGACAGAGCCATCTTGCGCTTTTCGGAGATAAGGACCGGATGTTTTTCCACCTGCCCACGGAAAGTTTTCTTCCCATCAAACTGGAGGGCGGTGATGTATTCACCCGCCCGGAATCTTTCAGCAACCTGCTTATTGACCTCAACACCGGCATAGTGAAGACTATCGCACTGGCAAAAACCACCCGGCATCTCGGCTGGCTGGATTACTCCGCCATCGTATTCTATTTCATTGTGGTGGCATTCATCGGAGCCTGGTTCGCCAAGAAAAAATCCAACAGTGAAGAATTTATGGTGGGCAATCGTGACGTAAAGTGGTGGGCTGGAGCTATAAGTATGTTTGCCACCGGAGCAAGTTCCATCAGCTTCATGGCCATTCCGGCTTCGGCATTTCTCTCCAACTACACCTGGTTCTTCCCGGTGTTGCTGACTATTCCGCTCTATTTTGTATCCGCCTACATAATTTATCCTCTGCTGATAAAAATGCGGATAACTTCGGTTTACGAATATCTGGAACGTCGTTTCCACCCGTCGCTGCGCTATGTTGCCAGTGCCCAATGCATTCTCACCGAGGCTCTCGGCCGTATGAGCGTGGTGCTTTTCCTGCCCGCAATGGCCATATCCGCAGTTACCGGCATGAATGTTTATGCCAGTATTCTGCTTATGGGTATATTGACCACGGTTTATACCAGTTTCGGCGGATTTGAAGCGGTTATCTGGACTGACGTGTTCCAGGGAATACTTATGCTGGCAGGTCCGATACTCATGATTGTGCTGGCGATAACCGGACTGCCCGGCGGCTGGGGTGAATTTATTGACGTATCAAAAAGTTACAATAAATTCCAGCTGGCAATCTGGGACTGGGACTTCTCC
>CASECL010000034.1 GCA_949286445.1 uncultured bacterium
AAAGCGGGTAATTTTATTTACTGCCGGCCTCAGGAAGATTTCTCCATTCCACGATGTTGTTTTCTATGCTGAAAAGTGGAGGAGAACACTCCTGCACAATAGAAGCTCAATAATATCTCATACTGTTTTTGAGTGATATATTTTATGGTGCTGTAATGTAGTGCAGATTTTCTCCATTTTTTGCTGCATTTCAGTTGACTTGAGTTTATATTCCAATGTGATTTCTGATAGTTGTACTGCCGGATATTCTGCAATAAAGTATATAATTTCCAGCGGTTAAAGTTTTTTTATGCTGAATTTACTTTTGGTATTTTGTTTATACACCTTTTGAGATTTCAATAGACTTCAGTTGAGCTCAAGCATTATTTCCCGGAACGGATAATAGGAGTTGACTTCTTCACGGAGAAATGATGTAAACTTGGTAATACGGAATAATTTTGTTTTTCCCGGTTCGTAAAAAATTCTTCTCCTAGTTTATTCTTCTTTAAAGTTCGTTAGTTATACCCGGAATATCACATGAAACCGGAAAATATTTCAACAGTAAAATAACCATATAGATTGCTTTTTTTATAACTTGAGCTATATTATTGTAAATAAAAAAGTATAAAATGGTTATAAAATAAGAGGTGATATATCTGATGGAAGAAAAAAAAGCAACCATCCGGGATGTGGCAAAAAAAGCCGGGGTCTCTCACGGTCTGGTATCATTTTTCCTGCGGGATATGACCTACCGCAACGGCGGGTCGATAGGTGTAAGTGAGGAGACCGGAAGAAAAATAATTCAGGCGGCAAGGACCCTGAATTATCAGCCGCGCAATCTCTCCGCACGGCTGAAACTTTACCCCAACTGCGGCGGCATGGCATTGCTGATCGAACGCCGGGCAGCCAATGGATTTGTAAAATTCTATTCTGAATTGCTGCTGGGGGCGATTTCCGGAAGAACGGCAGATGCCAATGTTAATTTTTCCGTATTTGACACGGCAACAGATTATCTGCTCCAGCCGGAACTGCTGCCTTATTGCACAAGGGATGAGCATACCAGTAAATTCATGATTGTCGGGGGTGAAAACTATTCGCTGGCACTGGCATTGAAAAAGAAAAACAGATCTGTATGTTATCTTCTGCGTTCCAATGGATTGGGAGATACTTTCTCAATTGTGCCGGATTTTGAAGATGCTGCATTTAAATCAGTGAAATATCTCCTTGACAACGGACACCGGGATATTGCGGTAATCGGAGAAAAATATGCCCGGGAAAATCTTTACAGTCACCCCCGTATAATCAAGGGGATAAAACGCGCGTTCAAATCTGCCGGAATGGTTTTTGACGAGGAAAAAAGATTGTTTTTCAATGCGGAAGATGAAGAAAATCCCCGTCCCACCTATTACCGGGAGTTCAGGGAAAAAGCCATGTCTGTTACCGCAATATTGTGTCTGTGTGAATATTCTGCAGTAAGGTTCTCCCGGCTGGCGGCGGCGGACGGTATCCGGATACCGGAGGATTTGAGTTTGATGAGTTTCTGCGGCAAGCCGGATGAGAGAATACATGACATACCGGTCACCTGTATGATGATGCCGCTGCGGGAGATCGGTGATTGCGCCATGACGCTGCTTGATGCCGGAAATCCCGGGGAACAGAATGAACATGTGATACCGTTCCGTTTCATTGAGGGGCAAACGGTAAGAAACATTGGCTGAATGGGGTAAATTCCGTTTGCGGCGGGGCAGGAGTCAGCCGGAATAATCGCAGCTGACTTATCCCCTGTATTGAGCCGGCGTTATTCGCTTAAAAAGTGGGAATGTCGTTTTATTTTTCCGCTGCACTCCCCGGTTTTCCGGCGGCTCCCCGCCTGATTTTTCCCAGTGCACAGCGTACCGCAGGGGTGGATCGGTCGCCCTTTTGCGCCAATTCCTCCCGGGTCTGGAAAATAATCCGGCAGGCGTCGGCATAGCTCAAATTGCCAAGTTCTGCCAACAGCCGGATGCCGCGGTCAATCAGTTTTTTGTTGGTCAATGCCACATAGCTCATCCAGTTTCCGCTTACCCGGCCGGATTTTACCATGGTGCCGGTGGAAACGGTGTTGAAAAACAATTTTACTGCCAGATGTGACAACATGGTGGGATATAATCCGCGCCGGGGGGCGAAAATGCCGGAAAGTGAAAGGATCCAGTCACTTTTTCCCGGAGTTTTTTCCCCCTCATCCCCATTGCCGAAACGCAGATATTTAACCGCCGGAAATGCGGGGGCAGTTTTTTCAAAAGCATTTTCCAGTAATTTTTCTCCCGGAGTAATTACCAGAATGGCGGCATCATTTTTATTCCGGCTGCGGAGCGGAGCAGGTTCATTGCCGATTTCAAATTTCAATATTTCAGATTGGGATATCGCCGGCGGACGGCGGAGAATATTTTCAGACGCTCCCATTTCAAGGTAATCGCTTTTCTGCCAGTCCAGACAGCGCAGATCCCGGTTTAACTGCTGTTTCCAGCACTCCTTGGTGGAGTATAGCGGGTTTTTTACAAAGGCCCAGGATTCCGGAGAATTCATATCATCGCACGCCCGGAATGGCGGCAGCATGAAAGTCGGAGTGCGTTCAGTGGTGTCCGTGAAAATATCCAGCATGAACCGGTCGCAGAAATAGGTTATCCTGCCTCCGGAAGTATAAGTGGAATTTTCAAAATCAATCATGTCAGCTATATTTCGCACCGATTCGGTTTTTTCCAGCTGATCCAGCAGAAATTCAAAGTCTTCTGCCGGAGTCCCGATCTCCGGCAGTCCGGCGGCTTTACGGAAAGTTTCCTCCAGCGCACTCCCGGCGATTAGCTGCTCCATGGTGGTGGCCTGCATCCGGGTGGAACCGGCCAGTGCCATCGGACCGCAGTAGAGATCAAGCACCGTTACTCCGGGATTGTTGATTGCCCGGGCGGAACGTTCCAGATGTTCCGCCAGCAGCCGGGCGGGGTTGTTAAAGAGAAGATATGCTTTTGCCCTCCGGTTGACTGCTTCTTCCAGAGTGCCGAGCACGCTGGAGGTTTCTCCGCCTTCAGTTATGGCAACAAGCAGATCATTGCGGTTTACTCCGAGATCGGCGCACTGGCGGCGGCCGAAAGAGCTGTAATCTTCAAAGAATTCCACCGCCTTGACCAGCGCGTAATCCCCCCCGGTCATGATGCTCAGAACTGAATTGCGGTATTTTTCCGCTTCCGGACAGTTTCCGGCAAAATCCCGGCAGCGGGCGCGCCAGAAACTTTCCAGCAGAATGGCCAGTCTCCCGGTTGCGCCGCACCCGGAAAAGATAATCCTGCCGCCGTTTTGCAGTGTTTCAGTCATGTCGCGGACAAGCCGGGCGTAATTATCCGAAGAAAAAATATTTTTTGCCGCCGCGGCAACTTCACGGTCCACCCGCTGAAGCGTCTTTACTCCGGAGATGGTGTTTTTCCGGAAATCATCTTCAAGTGTCGCAGAAAGCGGATTGGATTGTTCAGTGGGAAGAAAGCCCAGATGAAATTGGGTTTCTTTATTCAGAAAGTGTTCAGCTTCATTAAGATAACTCATAACAGATTAAACATCCCGTTTAAAAATCAGAAAATCGGATTCACCGTTATGGAATATACACCTGACCGGATAAAACTCAAGAGTGAACGCCGGGAAATCTCAATAATATTATATTGTTTCATCTATCAAAATGGAGTGGGAAAAAAGATATAAATATTTATTTTTTCACTTTTTTTAGAAAAAAACATGAAATTTATCAAAAATGGGGTTATTTTATTAATGATAAAGTGAAAAAGTTATTTTGCCACGCATTTTTTCCGGTGGCTGGAATATGGGAGACTTTTATGAATATAAACGGATGGGACGTGATTGAAAATTATTTGCGGCGGCGCAACCGTACCCAGCAGGAGCTGGCAGCGGTATTGAAATTAAGCGGAGCCGCCATTACCCAGTTCAAACAGGGCACGATAAAACTCAAGCCGCAGCAGATGGAGAGGATTATAGAATATCTCGGTTTTTCTGAAAATGATATAAGTTTATTCTACACCCGGATTTTCAATGCCCGCCTCGGCCGCCGGGTCAAACGTAATTTTCATATCTCCATGTCCGGACAAAGCACCGAACATCATCATTATATTCCCCTGATATGCGAGGAGGAGCTGATCCATTTTGTTCCTGCGCTGGAAAGCATCAGTGATTTTGCCAGCCGCACCGCCAGGAGAAGTTATTTTGTTGAACCGCGGCTCAATGCCAGTTTTGTAATTCACAGCGGCCGCCTGCTGATTTTTGTTGACGGACGTGCCAATCCGGAGGACGGCGAACTGGCAGTCGCCATGAAGGATTCCGGCAAAATAATTCTGGGATATTTGCAGAACCGGGGCGGCTGCGTCCTGCTGGACGGCGGAGAATTCGGCGGCGGCAACTGCCGCTGGAACTGCGTCTGGACGCCGTGCGAATACCGCTTTGTCCGCCCGGTAAGAAAAATAAAATTTGTGCTTTACAAAACCGCCA
>CASECL010000035.1 GCA_949286445.1 uncultured bacterium
CGGGCGGGAAAGTTGTGTTTTCTGCTGGATGCGTTGAAAGGATTTGTACCGACCTATCTGGCGGTGCGTTACGGCGGTGCGTACACTCCGCTGCTGGCAGGCGGAGGGGCGATTAACGGGCACATGTTTCCATGGTATTTGAAGTTCAAGGGGGCGAAAGGGGTGTCGACTGCCGGAGTAGTGGTGCTGGCAATTACGCATTAGTCAGTGGGTGCGGCATTCGCAGTATGGACGGGGGTGTTTTTTATCTCCGGCTATGTTTCACTGGCCAGTATTTCCGCTGCGGCGGTACTGCCTTTTGTCATACTGGCACTGAATTGCTGGGCTCCGGAGGCGGTGCGTCCGGTGCCTGTGCCGTCATTCTGCTTTATTACCGTGGCGGCGGTGCTGGCAATCTGGAAGCACCGCAGCAATATAGTGCGTTTGCTTAACGGCACCGAGTCATCTTTTAAACACAGGAAAAAATCCTGCGAAGAACAGGAAAAAGCTGAAAATATCAAGGGGGAAACCCGATGAAAATAACAGTTTTGAGCGATGGAGCGTGGGGTACGGCCCTGGCGTCAAATCTGCTCCGCAATGGTCACGAAGTGGTAATGTGGGGGCCGTTTCCGGATTATCTGGCCGAGATGGCAGATTGCCGGGAAAACCGGCGTTTCCTGCCCGGAGTGAAGCTGAATGAACGGCTGCAGTTTGAGCCGGATATGGAAAAAGCGGTTAAAGACGCTGAGGTTATTCTGCTGGCCACTCCCACCCAGTATCTGCGGGGGGTGTTGAAAACATTCCGGCCGTTTTTCCGCCGTGACCGGCAGATTATTCTTAATGTGGCCAAGGGGATTGAAAAGAAAACCAATCTCCGGGTAAGTCAGATAACGGCTTCAGAACTGGGGGAAAGCAATTATGTCGCTCTCTCGGGGCCGAGCCATGCGGAAGAGGTAATCCGTCAGGTTCCCACTGCGGTTGTGGCGGCATCGGCAAATCAGCAGGCGGCAGAGACAATACAAAATATTTTCATGAATCCGGTTTTCCGGGTTTACACCGCGTCTGACGTAGTTGGTGTGGAGCTGGGCGGCGCACTGAAAAATGTTATGGCGATTGCCGCCGGAATTATTGATGGAATGAAACTGGGGGACAATCCCAAGGCGGCGATGATGACCCGGGGCATTGCAGAAATGAGCCGTCTCGGGGCGGCTCTGGGGGGAGAAGCGGCGACCTTTTCCGGCTTGAGCGGCATCGGGGATCTGATTGTCACCTGCTGCAGCGGACACAGCCGCAACCGTCATGTGGGCGAAGAGCTGGGGCGGGGACGGAAACTGCCGGAAATAATTGAAAGTATGGGTATGGTGGTGGCTGAAGGGGTGCCGACTGCTGAAGGGGCGTACACGCTTGCCCGGGAAAACGGAGTGGATACACCTATTACCGAGGGGCTTTACAATATTCTTTATCACGGTCTTGAACCTGGCGAGGCGGTGGAAAGGCTGATGACGCGTTCCGCCAAAAAAGAGTAGAAATTCTGCAAACAGTGATTGCAGAAAGCTGTTTATCCCCGCCGGGGAAAACGGTGTCTGCCGGGTGTGTGATGAGTCGGCGGATGGGAGAGATGAGTTTGCAGATTGGGGGAGATTTTGCGGCCGGGGGGGGAGAAGACGGGTTTAAAAAAACAGGAAAATGCGGCATTTGCAGCAGAGCAGATTAGAGAATAGAAGAATTTATGGATAGAAAGTTATTGTCAGCCAATTTCAAACGCGATTATGTAGCGTTTGCCGCGGTGGTTTTGTTTTTTCTGATAATTGCCGGAGAGGTGTTTATCGCCTTCTTTATTCCGATGTATGTCAGCAACGGCAGCGCGCTGGCAGTACAGGAGAACCGTCAGCGGATGGTGGATTCTTTTGACTGGATGCGCAACAGTATTTACCGGAGCAGTTTTAAAAATGACGCGGTACGGGAGGAAGTGGAGCTGATTTACTGGAATTTGAACATGCTGGCAGATTATCTGCGTGACAATGTGGATACGATGACACCGGATGAAATTGCTGATATGCAGAAAGATATGGATGACATGAACCGTATTTACGGACAGCTTAGCGGCGGAGTGTATTTCAACCGGGGTAAAAAGATACAGTTCAACTCCGCACTGGACCGTTTGAGCGGCAAACTTTGAGAAAGACGGATGAATATGCTGGAATATATCAATAAATTTCCTTCACAGCGGGTAGCTGTTGTCGGCGATGTTATGCTGGATGGTTACGTCTGGGGCCGGGCGGGACGGATTTCTCCGGAGGCCCCGGTGCCGGTGGTGGAGGTGGACAGAATAACCAGCTGCCTGGGCGGCGCGGCCAATGTCATGCGCAATGTGGCTACATTGGGCGGGCAGGTGACTGCATTCGGCGTAACCGGCCGTGACCGTGACGGGGAGGAGATACGGAAACAGTTGCAGAAGTACGGCATATCGCCGGATAATCTGGTTGAAGATGCCGCCCGGCGTACCACCCACAAACAGCGGGTAATTGCCGGAACCCAGCAGCTTTTGCGGGTTGATTACGAAGATGTCGCCCCGGTGAATGAGAATATCCGGGAGGCGATTGCCGACCGGGTGATCGGATTAGTCGAGCGCGGCGGGGTGGATGCGGTTATATTTGAGGATTACGGCAAGGGATTGCTGTCGGAAGCCATGATTGAACGGGTGGTTGAAGCTGCGGTAAAAGCCGGAGTAATCACCCTCCTTGATCCCAAGCCGGGCAATCTTGCTCCGGTAAAACACCTTACCATGATGAAGCCCAACCGCAACGAGGCCATGCTTATGGCCGGCATCAAAGAGCGGCCGGGCGAAAACCGCATCGCGGAGGCGGCGGCAAAAATACTTGAACAATGGGAATTGGAGTATCTGCTTATTTCCCTTGCCGCGGACGGCATGGCACTTTCCCGTCCGGAACGGGAATTGAAGTTGATTCCCACCCGTGCCAGGGAGGTTTTTGACGTTTCCGGGGCGGGTGATACGGTGGTGGCAACCTGTGCGCTGGCTCTGTCCGCCGGGGCGTCGCCGGAAATTGCCGCTGAACTGGCTAACTATGCCGCCGGAATTGTGGTGGGGAAAGTCGGCACTGTAACCATTGCCGCTGAAGAACTTAAAAATAATATTGCCGGAACGCTTTCCGGAGGAGAAAAAAGATAAAATGAGTAATTGTGCAGTAATTATCCCCGCGCGTTACGCCAGCACCCGTTTCCCCGGCAAAATGCTGGCGGATCTGGCGGGAAAACCATTGATAATCCACGTTTGTGAAAAGGCGGCGGCTTCCAAAGCCGACCTGGTGGCGGTGGCAACTGACCATGAAAAGATTTTTGAAACAGTAAGTTCACGCAACTTCAAGGCGGTAATGACCCGGGCCGATCATCCCACCGGAAGCGACCGGATATATGAGGCGGCGGAGAAAATCGGCTGCGATATTATTATCAATGTGCAGGGCGATGAACCGCTGATACCGACCTCGGTGATTGACGAACTTATTGACTTGATGAAAAATAATCCTGAGCTGGAAATGGCAACCGTGGCTGTACCGGCATCCAGGGAGGAAATGGCTGATCCCAACAAGGTGAAAGTTGTTTTCGGCAGCGATAATTACGCGCTTTACTTCAGCCGTTCGGTAATTCCGTTTCTGCGGACCGGGGGAACGGATACTCCGGTTTATCTGCATTGGGGCATCTATGCCTACCGCCGGGCCGCACTGGATAAATTTGTTCATCTGCCCGCAGGACGGCTGGAAAACTGCGAAAAACTCGAACAGCTCCGGGCTTTGGAAAACGGAATAAAAATTTACGTTATGACCAGTTCATTGCAGAGTATCGGAGTGGATACACCGGAAGATCTGGCTGAGGCAGAGAAAAAACTCAGGGGAGAATAAGATAATGAGCAGAGTAATTAAATACCGCGGTGTGGAAATAGGCAGCGGCCGTCTGGTTCTGATCGCCGGGCCGTGTATGGCTGAATCTTATGAAATCTGTGCTTCCGCCGCAGAGTTTTTGAAGAATTTGTGCGCAAAATATGGCGTTGGTTATGTTTTCAAAGCCTCGTATGACAAAGCCAACCGTTCCAGCGGCGATACCGTCCGGGGACCCGGACTGGAAAAAGGGCTGGAGATACTGGCCAGAATAAAGAAAGAGTTCGATGTGCCGGTGATTACTGATGTGCATGAAAGCGGAGAAGTTCCGGCTGTGGCGGAAGTGGTTGATTTTCTGCAGATTCCGGCTTTTCTCTGCCGGCAGACAGACTTGCTTCTGGCGGCCGGACGCACCGGAAAACCGGTTAATATCAAAAAAGGTCAGTTCATGGCTCCGGAAGATATGAAAGGAGCGGTGGGGAAAGTGCGTTCCACCGGAAATGACCTGGTGATGCTTACAGAACGGGGAACGACTTTCGGTTACCACAATCTGGTGGTGGATATGCGTTCACTCCCGGCAATGCGCAGTTTCGATGTGCCGGTGATTTTTGACGCCACCCACAGCGTTCAGCTGCCCGGAGGGATGGGAAATGCTTCCGGCGGACAGCGGGAATATGTGCCGACTTTAGCTCTGGCGGCGGCGGCGGCGGGAATTGACGGACTCTTTTGCGAGGTGCATCCCAATCCGGATAAAGCTCTGTCCGATGGAGCTAATTCACTCAATTTTGCCATGGCAGGTGACTTGCTCGGCCGGGTACTGAAAGTTTTTGAAGCGGTGAAATCATGATGTGTTTGCCCCGAAAAGGGTGTTTTGCTGACAGTTTGCGCCAGCTGGAACGCAAGATTATGGCCGTGGTCACATTGGCTCTTGCAATGTTTGGCGTGTTGCCGCTTTCTGCCGGGGATATCAGCGATTTGCAGGGACTGGTCATGAAAGAGATCAAGTTTCCAGTCTATCGCGGTGACAAACTCCAGCTTTTTATCTACGGCGGCAGAGCGGTGAAAAACGGTCAGCTGGTGGCGGTGGAGTATCCGGTACTGGATATTATCCGCAAAGGAGCGGATATCAATAATGCCAATTTCGACCGCAGTGTGCGGCCGTACCCTCTCGAAGCGGATGTGCCGGCATTGCTGGATTTCTGGCGTCGGAAACTTTATTGCGACGGTGCCGTTTTTTCCGACACGGCGGATGTTAATTACCAGACAAAAGAGGTGGTGGGAAAAGATGTGATAAAATTGCGCACCCCGCTGCTGGATATGGATGGGAAAGGCTTCCGGGCGGAATATGAAAAACGCCGGATGGAGGTATTTTCCAATATAAAATTTATTCTCCGTTTCAATGTCGGCGACCCGGTTAAATTGCTGCAGGAGGGAAAAACACCGGATAAATACTCTTTCCTGCGGGGAAGCGGTGATCGGCTTTTCATTGATTTTGATGCCGGGACGATAACCTTGACCGGACATGTCCGCGTAACTGAGGAACAGAACGTTTTAACTTGCGATCAGCTTACGGTTTATCTCAGCCGCGGTGATGATAATGACAGCAAAAAACAAAGTCCGGGCGGAAAATCAAGTGAGTTTGCTCTGGAAAATTCAGAATACGGCTCCGGTATCCGGGAAATTGTCTGCACCGGAAATGTGGTGCTCGACCGCAAAGGCGGGAAAACATTGCAGCAGGGCAGGGCGGATAAACTGATTTATTCCTTTGCCGACAATATGATCCGGTTGAGAGGAGAAAAAAATAATCCCCGGATAATCAATGGTGAAGATTATCTTTCCGCCCGGGAAATCGACCTTGACCGGGTAAAGGAAAAAATGTTTTTGCAAGATAATTGCCTGTTGTCCATCTCCGCATCATCAGGAGAGAAGGCCGGCAATCTGCCCCCCAGCCGGATAACTTCAAAACGGGCGGAATTTGATTTGCGTTCCGGTAAAGGAGTGTTTGACGGGGATGTCCGGGTAGATGACCCGAGAATGAGCGTGTCCTGCCGGAAACTCGAGGTGGATACTGCTTCCACCGGCACCGGAGAGAAGAAAAAATCTTCCGGCACCGGAGAGGGTATCGGCGGATTGGCGGAATTGGAGGATTTCAGTGCCGCACCCAGAGAATTAAAAGAAATTGTCTGCACCGGAGATGTCCGCATTGTGCGGAAAAATCCCTCCGGAAGTGAATATGCCGATCATTATGCCACCGCAGAAAAAGCCACGCTGGATTATCCCCGGGGCATAGCAATTTTGAGCGGAGGGCGTCCCGCAGTGCATTACAGTGGCAACTCCATCTCCGGACGGGAACTGCATGTCTTTATCAATGAGGAAAGACTGAAAGTGCCATCGGAAAGCGTGGTGACTTTGTCCAATATGCGGGAATTGCCGGAGGCGGAAAAACTCAAGAGAAAAACTTTGCCGGACAGTACGGTGAAATCTGATTCCTGCGATCTTGATTACCGGAACAATCTGCTGACTTTCACCGGCAATGTCCAGATGCGTGATCCGAGACTGAATATGGATTGTGATCTGGCAGAGATTTTCCTCAAGTCAACCGGAAAAGCGGAAAATGTCTCCGGAAAGAAAGATGATAAGAAGAGTCCGCTTCCCGCCGCCATGATTGCCGGAAGTGAGGAAAATATAACGTCAGATAAAACCGTGGATAAAATCATTTGCTCCGGCAATGTTTACGCCTGGGAACCGAGGGCGAAATTGTACGGTGATAAACTTACTATGTTTTTCCGGACACCGGAAGCGGGAGAGAAATTATCGGAAAATGCCTTTGCCTCCCACGGCACCGAATTGGAACGCATTGAAGTTGACGATAATGTCAAACTGGTCAGCGTGCCGGAAAAATCAACTGACAGGAGTGACGGAGCAAAAGAAGAAAAATCATCTCCGGAAACTCCGGATCGAAGTTTGACGGGAATGGCCGGAAAACTCTTTGCCGGCGGTGAAAACGGTGAAAGCACCCTTACCGCAGACAAGGCGGAACTTTATCTGATTAAAAATGAAGCGCATTTCCATAACAATGTAAAAATGTTTGACCGTATCCATACGCTTGACGCCGGAAATCTGTACCTCTACGCAGATAATTCCGCCAGAGTCCGCCAGCGTACCGAGGTACAGGATATAGATGCCGATCCTTTTGCCGGCAAAGGCGATGTGCCGGGGATGGTGGAGCTGGGCAATCAGCGTGCCCTCAGCCGTATCGTCGCAGATACCGATGTTAAATTTGAACGCAAAACGGAAGAAAACACCATTCAGCGTGCCGTCGGCGACAAAGCTGTTTATCTGGTGACGGATAAGGTGCTGACCGTGACCGGAACACCGGAAAAACTGCCTTATCTGGAGGAGACAGGCAAGGGCCGTTCCACAGGAGAGCGCATAGTTTATTATCCGGAACGGGGCGAAATGATCACCGAAGGGGGTACAAAAATTGAGTTTGACCCGAAATTGTTTAAATAATTCACTTTGAAAACACGGTTTGCCCTTGAATATTTTTGCATTGCGTGTATTGTAGTCACTGGAGAAGGGACAACATGGCTGAAGAAAATAAAAATGAAATACTGATACAAGCAAAAAATCTGGTGAAAACTTATCACCAGCGACGGGTTGTGGACGGGGTTTCCATGTACGTCCGCAAAGGAGAGATCGTAGGACTGCTCGGTCCGAACGGAGCCGGGAAAACCACCAGTTTTTATATGATTACCGGATTGATCCGTCCCGATGTCGGTTACGGAGAGATTATTTTCCGGGGGGTGGATATAACCCACATGCCGATGTACAAGAGAGCCAGAATGGGAATGGGATATCTTGCCCAGGAGCCATCGATTTTCCGCAAGCTGACAGTGGAGGAAAATATTATGGCCATATTGGAAACTCTGGCCATAAGCCGGGCAGAACGGAAAAAACGCTGCGCCGAGTTGCTGGAAGAATTGGAGTTGACCCGGTTGTCCAGGCAGAAGGCAATGACTCTGTCCGGAGGTGAACGCCGCCGCCTGGAGATTACCCGGGCTCTGGTGACTAATCCGTCTTTTATTCTGCTGGATGAGCCGTTCAGCGGAGTTGATCCGCTGGCGGTGTATGATGTTAAACAGATTATTCTCAAGCTCAAAGATCTGGGGTTGTCCATACTTATAACAGATCATAACGTCAGAGACACTCTTTCGGTGGTTGACCGGGCGTATCTGATGTGTATGGGAAAAATACTTGCAGAGGGTGACAGCGAATTTCTCATCAACGATGAGAAAGCGCGTGAACTTTATCTCGGGCCGCAGTTCACCATGTAAAATGGCCGCTGCGGGAAGGGAGGGGAAAAACAATTTTGCATCGCGGCACGCCGCCGCGGTCTCAGAAAAAGGAGGCAGATTATGAACATCATTATCAACAGCCGTCATCTCGACATTACTGAAGCTATCCGCAAGCGGGTGGAAGATAAAGTCAGCAGTGCCCTGTCACTGTATGAAAACGTAATAACTTCAGTCAGAGTTCTGCTGGAAAAGGAAAATACCAAAAATTATTTTTCCGTCGATGTCTCAGTACATATAGCCAAGCGTGATCTGATCGCATCCGCTTCCGGTGCTGAGTTTTACGCCGTGCTTGATGAAGCAATTGCAAAACTGGAAACTCAAGCCGTCAAGACGATGGATAAGATCCGTTCCCATCAGGCTGAGCCGCTGCGCGATGCGGCGGAGAAAACAGCAGAATAAAATCAGAAATAATCTGAAAGGTATTAAATCCCGGCATTGTGAACGATGCCGGGATTTTTTATTTTCCGGCGGCGGCAGAATTATTTTCTGCCGGATGATTACGCCGGGAAAACGTTTTCAAAATGTTGTATTAAAACACTTAGTCGATTATGCAAAAGTCGATTTGGGCTTTAGATAAGGTGGCAAAGCCGACGCATACTGACGTATGCGAGGCTGAAGCCAACGAAATATAAAGTCAAAATCGACTGTAACCCAACGATTGCTTCTGCGAAAAGATTTCGCATAAACATATACTTTGCCCTCAAAAACCTGCAATTTTATTGTTCGTGCATCACCTTACGTTCTCCCTCTTTCGAG
>CASECL010000036.1 GCA_949286445.1 uncultured bacterium
AAGAGATGAACGCCATCGACGGTCAGGAAGTGCTTATGCCGGTGGTTCTCCCCGCCGACCTCTGGGAGGAATCCGGCCGCTTCACCTCTGTCGGCGGCGAACTCCTCCGCTTCAAGGACCGCAACGGCAAACAGATGCTGCTGGCAATGACCCACGAAGAAGCGGTGGTGCAGCTGCTGCGTGCCGAAGTGAACAGTTACAAACAGCTTCCGGTAATGCTTTATCAGATTCAGACCAAGTACCGTGATGAAGCCCGTCCCCGTGCCGGAATGATCCGGGTACGGGAGTTTACCATGAAAGATGCTTACAGTTTTCACACGGATCAGGCCGATCTGGAAAAATACTATGCCCGGGCCCACGAGTCATACGTCCGGATATTCCGCCGCCTCGGTATGAAAAACGTGCTCTCCATCGAAGCCAATTCCGGTATGATGGGCGGTAAAGTATCTCATGAATTCATGGCCATCTGTGATTGCGGCGAAGATACGATTTTCACCAATGCCGACAATTCCTACCGAGCCAACCGGGAAGTCGCCCGCGCCGCCTGGACTTATGAAAAACCTGCGCCGCTGGAATTGACCAAAGTAGCTACGCCCGACTGCCGGACTATTGAGGAAGTAAGTTCATTTCTGAAACTGAAACCGGAAAATACCGGCAAAGCGGTTTTTTACCAGAATACCGCCACCGGTGAACTGGTTTTTGCCATGATAAGAGGCGATTTTGAAGTAAATGAAAGCAAACTCGGCAATCTGGCCGGTGCTCCGGAACTGAAATTCGCCGACGATGAAGCAATCCGTTCCGTCGGCTGCGTGCCGGGCTTTGCCTCCCCGCTGGAGATAAAGGGCAAAAATAATGTCAAAATTGTGGTGGATAACTCCATTACCGGCTCCGGAAATCTGGTGGTGGGAGCAAATGAAGAGGGCTTTCATTACCTCAACTTCAATATTGAACGCGATCTGGAAGGGGTGGATTATATTTGCGGCGACATTGCCACCGTGCGTGCCGGCGACCCCTGCCCCCTCACCGGGCAGCCGCTCCGGGAATGCCGCGGCATCGAGGTGGGAAATATCTTCCAGCTGGGGACAAAATACTCTGAACCCATGCATTGCGAATATCTTGATGCCAACGGCAAAAGCCGGACTATGGTTATGGGCTGTTACGGCATCGGCGTCGGCCGGGCGATGGCGGCGGTGATCGAACAGTGCCATGATGATTACGGGCCGGTGTGGCCGATGTCAATTGCGCCATATCAGGTGGAGATCTGCGCACTCAATCCCAACCGCGACGGTGTCCGGGAAAAAGCGGATGCCCTGTATGATGAACTTCAGAAACTGGGAGTCGAAGTTCTTTACGATGACCGTGGGGAAAAAGCCGGGTTTATGTTCAGCGATGCAGACTTGCTGGGGATACCTTTCCGCATTGTCATTTCACCGAAAACGCTGGAAAATGGCGAAGTGGAGTGGAAACGCCGCGGAGTGCGGGATGCCGAAATGCTCAAATATGACGGTCTGGCGGCAGAAACTGCAAAACGTATTGCTGCGGAACTGGAGCTTTACCGTTGAAGTTCTGAATCCGTCCCGGCATTCGGCACAGACAGGATTGAATTGTCTATTCCTGTGTTCCGGTGACGGCTGAGATTTATCTGCCATTGCAGTATCTGCCTCCCGCGGCAGAGATATGAATCGGCAACGGGAAAAAGAGGCATTATGCGCTTACGGTTTTCAAAACCGGAAATACAATAAAACAAAAAAATACCGGGTTGGAAAATTCCACCCCGGTATTTTCGTCTCTGCCACCCTGTTGCTGATGGCAGTCCGCAGCCGCAGAAAATATGATTATTGCGGCGGATTTTTGGTACGGCTGTCTTTGCGCCAACGCCAGCGGAGTCCAACCAGCTGGGCATTACTTGGATAAGCTCCGGTATTAGTGCCGAGATATGCCCCGCTGCCGTCACTCTTTTCTGTTCCAGTCTCGTCAAAGTATTGCAGATTGTCAGTCAGGCTTTTTACCAGACGGAAATTGCGACTGATTACCGCATCCCCCCGGGATACCCAAGTTGCAGAACCATCTGCCCTGGCAATATTTGCCCCCTGATTGGCATGATGCCCAAAATACCACCCCCTCATGTCAGGGTATCCAGTCGTGCCGAAACTCTTGGCATAATTTTTCCCATTGCGTATATAATCCATAAAGGCGATGGTATCCCCCTCCTCCTGACTGATTTTCGGCAAAATAGCGGTAGAGCGCGTCCCCCCTTTGTCTGAATATACCGCCTTGGAAAATCCCCACCCGAAACGCTGATCCGTTGGCGCATTGTTGGAATTTATATTATTAATGCCGTAAGTTTTCAGTCCTTTAACTTTGATTTCATTATCCAGTCCCTGATTGATTTTTGCCTCCACTCCATCAGCATATTGCGGCTCAATTCCGGCCTTATCATACCCCGGACAAGTGAAGATTTTTCCGTTTTTCAAATATCGGAGTATGTGCATATCCCACCCCAGCTGCCAGTTGGACTGGCTCATGTCACTGGGGGGATTGTCCCCGGATGGGGTGGGAATGACGTAATCTTTGTTATCCAGGGTATAAAGTCCCAATCCGGAACCGATCTGTTTAAGATTGTTTATGCAGCTGGCCCGGTGGGCGTACTGCCGGGCCCGGTTCAAACTCGGCAGCAGCATGGAGGCAAGTATGCCGATAATCGCCACTACCACCAAAAGCTCAATCAGAGTAAAATAAATTCTGTTTTTTTCCCCTGAACCAACCCTGTACGTGCACAATCTGATACGGCTTATCATATTCAGCTCTCTCCTGCTTTTTATCTGCCGGAATGCCAGAAAAACTTTACATTTGTTTCCCTCAAGAAAATAGTACCTCATTTTTTACGCAATGCCAAGCCGAAAAGATGAAATTCACAAAATTAACGTAAAATTAACTCTGTTTCCGGGTTGCATACTGCTTGTTTTTAATGTTGGCACGGTTTATATTCAGCTTGACATTTGTTGAGTTGCGGACTGAATAAAAAAGGTTATAAAACAGCTATGTCTTATTTTAAAGTTTTAAGTCTTCCATTGATCTATGCTTTACTTCTGACATCTTCTTCCGCAACTGAGCCGGGGGAAGGATGGATGGATTGCACATTTAAAGATACACCGCAAAAAGCCGGCGTTGTCAATCAGACTTCTCTTCCTTTTGAACTCCCGGAACAGGGATATGCTGTTGTAGCCAGTGATTTTTCGTATCAGCAAGGAAGAGTAAATTTTTCTCTCCGCGATGCTTCCGGAAAAGCGTTTTTCATCGGCCAGCTGGCCCCGGAACCCTTTTTTGCCCGCCGTGGAGTGCCGTCACTCAAAACTCATACTCCCCTCTCTCCCGGCAAGCACCGGATGACCATTTTACTCAATATGGATGAAAATAATTTTGATTTCTTTCTGGATGAGGAGGCTGTCTTCAAAGGCGTGCCTTTCTTTGACGGCGGAAAACTCAAAGGCAAAGCGACTTTTTTCTTTACCCCCGGCTCAAGAGATCCGGCGCAATTCAATGCGGAAAATCTGCGCATAATTCACCGTAACCAATTGACGGAAAAAGAGAAAACTTCTTTAAAAAACATCCGTTTTTCCCGGATAATTGATCCGCGTTACCGGCAGAATTTTTCGCCGGATGCGCTTACCTGTGATCCTTTTGCTGGGATTGATCTTGACAAGCCGCCAACTCCGGTGTCCCCGGTGAAAAAAAGTGTGGTGGATAATGTAAATGTTACTGAAATGTTTCTCCCTGCGGGACCAAACAAAGAACCATTTTACGTTATTGCCGCAGTGCCGGAGTTGAAAAAGGCGGAAAAACTTCCCGGTATGCTGATAATTCACGGCGGAGCCGGATCAGCCGAAAAAGACAAGTGCATTTCCTGGGCCCAAAGGGGTTATACCGCCGTGGCAATGGATCTGCCCGGCATTGTAAACCCGGCGGCACGGACCACGGTTGACGGCAGGAAAGATGAAAGAAGTTACGCTCTGGCCTCCTCGGAACGCTTTTACGCCTGGCCGGATGCCAAAGCCAGCGTGCTGTATGATGCAGTAAGCTCGGCTCTCAAGGCTCTGGCGGTATTGCGATCTCTTCCGGAAACCGACCCGCAGCGGATCGGAGTGGTGGGCATATCCTGGGGCGGCTATACTTCAATTATGGTTGGAGGCATCGCCGGGGATAAAGTGAAAGCGGTAATGTCCGTTTTCGGCAGCGGTTTTTATGATCTGATCCCCGGGCAGTCAGTAAACAGCATGCCGGAAAAAGAGCGGGAAATTTTCCTCAAATATCTTGATGCCGGACGCCGGGCCGGAAATATCCGGGGCAGTTTTTTCATTGCCGCGGCAACCAATGATTTCTTCTTTGCTCCGGACGCGGTGGTGGAGACATTGCGACAGGTGAAAAACTCCAATTTTGTTTTTTCACCCAACAGCAATCACAAAATTATTTTCCCCGGCGGTTCCACGGTAAACGAAGCTCCGCCGGAAGATTTTGTCCCCACTCCGGAACAGCTCTATCCCACCCCCCGCGGCAGCAAGGCCAACTGGCTGTACATGGAGGTGCCTTTCTTTGAAAAGGCATTGAAAGACAAAGGAGAAGTCTTCCCGGAAATATTCAACGTCAAAATTGACGGCCGGAAACTTACCTTCCAGGTGCGCCATGCCGGTAAAATAAAATCTTCTCCGGTATGGTACACTCCGGTTATTCCCGGACAACGCTGGACCAGGGCAAAATGGCAGAACGTCCCCGCGCAGGAAGTTTCCCCCGGTAATTTTGCTGCAGAATTACCGGACAATGGACAAATTCTGCGGGCTTATCCCAGTATCAGCGATGACCGGGATATTTCAGTTTCCGGCCAATTTGTGGAAACCGGGAAAAACCGGTAATCTGCCGCCGGTAAAAAAAGCATACATTTCCTTCTTTTTTCTCCTTAAGATGGCAATATTTTTCCTTTTCAGTCCGCTTTTGTGCTATTTTTGATTAAAAAGTGCTATTGACATCAAAATAGTTTTCAGGTATAATGAAACGGTGCGGAATTCAGATTCCCAGAAAAATATCTGCCAAAACCATATTTCAGGAG
>CASECL010000037.1 GCA_949286445.1 uncultured bacterium
CGCCGTGGAATTCTTCCGGAATTTACCGGCGTTTTTCTATTTCTGCACTGTTCTGTCTTCCGCTTGCCATTTTAAGCAAAATCAGTCTGCCGGGCCGCGTTCAGCCATAAGGCGGCGGCGGAATGAAAATGAAAGCATTCTGCCGATAAAAATAGCTACATACATCACACCGCAAACCATTTCCAATACTGCCAACATACGGACTAAATTATGCTTGGGCAGAATATCACCGTATCCGCAGGTGGTCAGCGTAACAAAACTGTAATAAATCAGATCAATATGTTCCGGAACAGAACCATCCAAAGCGGCAAAGGAGCCTGGGTGATAGAGTTGGAAAATATAATAAATATTTCCGAAGACGGTTCCCAGCAGCAGATACGCTAAAATGCAACCGAATACCGGCTCACGGTTTTCTGCTTCCGATACCGAATAAAACATCAGAGTTCCGATCAGAAAAAGCGCGATTGCCACTCCGATAATTTCAATCCCGGCTGAAGTCTGCTGCAATAACGTATTATTTAAATATATAGAGAAAATCCTTAACGGCTGTAAAATTAGCAGAAGAATTCCGACACAGAGCAAATAACGTATAAAGCGCATTTTCTTCCGGATAATCAGAAACGGTGCGCTCAATATTACCGCGGAATAAACAAAAATCACCGCCCGGGCAGAAAATTCTCCTGACGGCAGAAAAGGCAGCAGCAAAAACGAAAAGGCCAGCAAACAACTGGCGATAAAACATTTTCTGGCATTCAACTGTTCAAGAATCATATTTATCTCCTGTCTTTCGCACTGATTTTTATGCTTTGATTATAATGTACTCCGGCGGAAACCGGATTACAAATTACCGTTGGTAAATATTCCCCGGTACTGTACGATAGAATTTTTTGCTTTCGCGGCAAACTTTATGAAATAATGTCTCCCATAAAATCAGATTTTCATCTCCATGTTCTGCACAACAGCTGTTTTATTCACATACCTTTTTATTGTGTCCGTTTTACAATATCAGTGATTTTCTCAAACCATCTCTGAATTTTTATATTTTCCAGAGAATAAAAAAATGGATTGGAATTTTTTAATTCCAATCCATTTTCCGGCTTGTCAACCAGAACAGAATTACTTGGTGACTTTTTCCACCAGAGCTTTGAACTGTTCAGCCTCATTGACCGCCATATCCGCCAGAACCTTGCGGTTCAGTTCAATATTGGCTTTCTTAAGACCGTTGATAAAGCTGCTGTAATTCGTTCCCAGCATACGGCATGCGGCATTGATACGCACTGTCCACAAGGCCCGATACTGACGCTTCTTCTGCTTGCGCCCCATGTAAGCATGGGTCATCGCCTTATCTACCGCATCATAAACTGTACGGATATTTTTGCTGGCGTGACCGTAAAAGCCTTTGGCCCGCTCCAATACGCGCTTGCGGCGTTTCCGGGAAGGAACTGCATAGGTAACTCTTGCCATTTTCTATTCCTCCTTCTTATCAGAGCCCGTAGGGCAAAGCTACTTTAATACGGCGGCTTTCGGCCGCTGATACGGCTCCGTCCTGACGCAGACGGCGTTTACGCTTGGCGTTTTTACAAGTTTTGAGGTGACGGGCACCTGCCTTGTTGTGCCGATACTTGCCGGTACCGGTCTGCTTGAGCCGCTTGGCGGCACACTTTCTGGTTTTCAACTTTGGCATCGTTAGTTCCTCTCTTTATTATGGAGTACTCTTAACACGTCGAAGCGGTCGACGCCCGACCGGCTTACAACGCCCGGCACAATTTTCTCCGGACACCCGCCGGAAAAAACATTTTGTGCCATGCTTTTTTTATCTTACGCCCGTTTTCGGATTGAAGTTCACGCTGACATTGCGGCCGAGCATCTTCGGCGCGCCGTCCGGTTCACCTCCCGGTTTAAGGGCTTCAAGAACTTTGTCCATTAACTCGAACGCCAGCTCCTGGTGGGCCATTTCCCGGCCGCGCAGAGCGAGCGTAAGCTTTAATCTATACCCTTTTTCCAAAAAGTCAAGTCCTCTTTTAATTTTTATTTCAAAATCATGGGTGTCAATATTGACATGAAACTTGACTTCCTTGATCTTCTGCGCCGCATTATTCTTCTTCTGATTCTTCAGATTCTTCTTCTGTTCATACTGAAGTTTGCCGAAGTTCATTATTCTGACCACCGGCGGCACCGTTTTGTCCGACACCAGCACCAGATCCATTCCGGCCTCACGGGCCAGTTCGTGAGCTTTGGTGACGGGAACCACGTTCAACTGCTCGCCCTCCGCGCCAATGAGGCGAACCTCAGTGGCAGTGAACGTCCGATCATTGGGTTTCAACAGCTTAGCAATAACCAAGTCCTCCTATTTTGTCTCTTTTTCTAATATGGCAAATCCCGTTGAATATCCGGGGACAACACTTTTTTATATCGTTTTATCTGCTACCTCGCGGAGCATTTTTTCTGCCAGCTCATCCACGCTCATAGCACCGAGTTCTCCTTCCCTGCGGTTGCGGACTGCAAGTTTATTGCCGGCAACTTCTTCATCCCCCACCACCAGCAGGTAATTAACGCGCTTGTTGCGGGCATCCTTTATTTTGGCTCCGATACTGGCGGCGCGTTCATCGACTCCTATTCGCAAACCTTTCGCCTTGAGTTCTTTTGCCACGGCAAAAGCGTAATCCAGGTGTTTTTCGGATATCGGCAGTATTCTGCCCTGTTCCGGAGCCAGCCAAAGCGGAAATGCTCCGGCATAGTGTTCCACCAGAATACCGAAAAAGCGTTCAATTGATCCGAAAAGCGCGCGGTGAACCATATAAGGACGATGTTTTTTGCCATCCTCGCCAATATACGTCATGTCGAAGCGTTCCGGCAGATTGAAGTCAAACTGTATTGTCGTGGTCTGCCATTCACGGCCGATCGCGTCACGGACTTTGAGGTCAATTTTGGGGCCGTAGAAAGCACCGCCGCCCTCATCCACTTCGCACTCCAATCCGGCCTTTTTCACCGCATTTTCCAGCGATTTCAACGCCTTTTCCCAGCGTTCCGGTTCGCCCACCGCTTTAGCCGGGCGGGTGGCGAGATAAGGTTTGATCTCCTTGAAGCCGAATACTTTCCAAATTGACAGACTGAAGCGCAGAACTTCAGCAATTTCATCTTCAATCTGTTCCGGAGTGCAGATAATGTGCGCATCATCCTGAGTAAAGCCGCGCACCCGCAGCAAACCATGCAGAACGCCGGATTTCTCATACCGGTAAACCGTTCCCAGTTCAGCCCAGCGCAGCGGCAGTTCCCGGTAGGAACGCAGTTTGGATCGGTAAACTTCAATATGGAACGGGCAGTTCATCGGCTTGACGAAATAATCCTTTTCATCAATTTCCATTGCCGAATACATGTTTTCCCGGTAAAATCCCAGGTGACCGCTGGTCTCCCAGAGTATGCTCTGTCCGATATGCGGGGTATAGAGCAGATCATAGCCATTAGCGTAGTGTTCCGCTCTCCAGAATGTTTCAAACGCATTGCGGATGAATGCACCGTTGGGGTGCCACAGCACCAGTCCCGGTCCCACGCTGTCTGAAAAACTGAACAAATCCAATTCCTGCCCCAGCTTGCGATGGTCACGCTTGGCCGCTTCTTCCAGGCGGAAGAGATAATCCTTCAGCTCCTGTTCGGTTTCAAATGCCGTACCGTATATGCGCTGAAGCATGGGATTTTTTTCATCGCCCTTGAAATAAGATCCGGCGATGGATAGCAGTTTTATCGCCCCGATCTCTCCGGTGTGCTCCACATGGGGCCCGCGGCAGAGATCAACAAAGTCTCCGGTGCGGTAGAAGCTGATCACACTGCCTTCCGGAATGTCTGCCAGACGCTGCAGCTTATAGGTTTGTCCCGCTTCGGCAAGCATCTTTTCCGCCTCTTCGCGGGTCAATTCAAACCGTTCAAACGGCAATTTACGCCCCAGCATTTTGCGCATGGTCTTTTCAATCGTCTTGAGGTCTTCCGGCGTAAGGCGGTGTTCCATATCAAAGTCGTAATAGAACCCATTTTCCGTGGCCGGACCGATATCAAATTTTACATCGCCGTACAACTGTTTTACTGCGGCGGCCATCACATGAGCCGCACTGTGTCTGATTACATTCACATCCATGATATCTGCTCTGCTTTCTTTAAAACCAAAACTGCCGTTTCAAACGGGACTGATTTATTCCCTGATTATTTTAACTGACAAACTGAAACTCTTTCTGTCTGTCAACTGATCCGTATCCAAAAAATTTTCTGTCTTTGCCGAACTCTGAGCTGCACTGCGGTATGTGTCCAATAATTCTCAAGCCCTGCTCTTTAACTGATGCACCGGAAAAATATCAAGCCAGCGTCTCTGCCGGACATTTCTTCAATTTCCGAAACAGAACTACCGCACAGACTCATCCGATACCTTACTTTTCCGCGCCTCTGTCATCCGGCTGATCTATTTCCACCGTTTTTTTCACCAGAGTTCCCCCTGTTCAAACTCAGATACCACCTCTCTGACCGGAGCAAACGATCTGCGGTGTATCGGACAGGCTCCGAGTTTTTTCAACGCCGCCAAATGTTCCGCCGTGCCGTATCCCATATTGCCGGCAAAGCCGTACCCGGGGTAAAGCTCATCATACTTTTTCATCAAAGCATCCCGGTAAACCTTGGCAATAATGCTTGCCGCCGCAATACTGGCGCATTTGGCATCGCCTTTTACCATCGCCCGGGAAGGTGCGGGCAGCCCGGGAACCGGCCGGCCGTCAACCAATATAAAATCAACTTCCACGCCTAAGTTATCCAGTGCCTGGCGCATTGCCGCGTGGGTGCAACGCAAAATGTCATGCCGATCTATTTCTGCTGCGGAAAACTCTCCTATTCCGATCCGTATCCCCTCCATTCTCCGCAGTCCGGCGTCAAGTTCCTCCCGTTCCGCCGCGCTCAGACTTTTTGAGTCTGCCACGGCGGGGATATCGCCGTTTTCCGGCAATATCACTGCCGCCGCCACCACCGGACCGGCTAACGGCCCGCGGCCTACTTCATCCACCCCGGCAATAAAACAAAACCCCTCTTCCCGGAGTTTTTGTTCCGGGCGGAGGAGTATGCTTGTTTTCCGATCAAGATATTTCAAAGCACGCGAAAATGCTTCAGCGGGCTTCTTTAACCTTGGCCGCTTTTCCGATCTTGCCGCGCAGATAATACAGTTTCGCACGGCGGACCGCTCCGCGGCGGACCACTTCAACGCGGTCAATACGGGGCGAATTTACCGGAAATACACGCTCAACTCCGCTGCCGGACTGAACACGGCGAACAGTGAAAGTAGCTTCCACACCACTGCCGCGGCGGGCAATAACCGTACCCATGAAAAGCTGAATACGCTCATTGTCTCCCTCGACGATCTTGACATACACTTTGACAGTGTCGCCAATCTCGAACCCGGTTATATCCGAGCGCAGGTTTTCATTCCGAATCTTGTCCAGAACATTCATTTTTTTCCTCCGAAATTTTATTCACATCTGTTAAATACTTTATCCATAAATCCGGCCTGCGGTCACGGGTAAGCTCTTCAGCTTTTGCCTGCCGCCAGGCGTCAACCTTGCCATGGTCTCCGGCAAGCAACACCTCTGGCACCGCCTCGCCTTCAAAAACTTCCGGCCTGGTGTACTGCGGGTATTCCAGAAGCCCGGTGGAGAAACTTTCATCTTCGCCCGACTCTGTTTTCCCCAGCACTCCGGGAAGCAGCCGTGAAACCGCATCTATAATCACCATCGCCGCCAGATTGCCGCTGGTAAGCACAAAATCCCCCAGCGAAACCTCTTCATCAACGTAGTGATCAATCCAACGCTGATCCACTCCCTCATAGTGGCCGCAAACCAGCACCAGACGTTCACCGCGGCGCAGCCGGGCGGCGAAATCTTCCGCCATGCGCTGATCAAACCGGCGTCCGCGCGGAGAAGTCAGTATCACGCTGACTTTTTCATTTCCCGCATTTCCGCCACCGTTTTCACAACCGTTCTTTTCACAAACGGTCTCAGCACAGCCACCGTTTTTACAACCGTTCTTTTCACAAACGGTCTCAGCACAGCCACCGTTTTCACAGCCACCGTTTTCACAACCGTTCTTTTCACAAACGGTCTCAGCACAGCCACCGTTTTCGGTCCGGCCGCCGGATTTTAAATTTTTCAACGCGTCCGCCAGAATTTCCGGCTTCATCAGCATTCCAGCCCCTCCGCCGTAAGGACGCTCATCAACAGTACCGCGTTCATCCCGGGCAAAATCCCGCAGATTTACCGCGTTCAACTCAAATATTCCCTTCCGCAACGCCCGGCCGACAATGCTCGACCCCAGCGGCCCCGGAAATATTTCCGGAAAAAGAGTTAAAACATCAATCCTCAATCCAATACTTCCACTGATATGCGCTTCTGCAGCCGCCCGGCCGCTCCGCTGACCAATGAACGTATCGCCATGATGGTCTTGCCTTTCTTGCCGACCACCTTGCCGATGTCTTCCTTGCGGCAGCTGATCTGAATAACGCAGTCACCGCCCTTTTCCGTGGTCTCTATCTTGACCTCGTCAGGATAGTCCACCAGCAGTTTAGTCACATAGCCGACAAAACCGGCCATGTCACCTACACTCTGAACGCTGCCGGACACATTCCCGCGCTTGCCGGCCTCCCGACAGGAACAGGAACCTTTCTCCTCTCCTCCGCAACCGAACAATTTCAACAATGCCTTAAGCATTCTACACCTCGCGTATTATTTGAAGTTCCGGAGTTTAACTCCGCCGCAAATGATACCCCGCTGAAAAAACAACCTTCCGATATCACCCCGTTGCAGGCAGCCATGCCCCCGGAAATCCGGCAACTTATTCGGCCTTGGCTTCTTCCGCCTGAGCTTCAGCTTTTGCAGCTTCGGCAGCGGCTTTGGCTTCAGCTTCAGCTTTCGCCTTGGCCTGCGCCTTCTTGGACGGAGTTACCGGGCGCACCTTATCCTTGAGCACCACGCCGTTGGTCAAACGCTTGGCAATAGCTTCCACCGTGTCGGACACCGAGGCACCAACCCCGCGCCAGTAGGACAAACGCTCCAGATTCAGGCGTTCTTCCTTGCTCTTGGGATTGTAAAATCCAAGCTCTTCTATCGCCTTGCCGTCACGGCTTGAACGAATATCCATCACAACCACCCGGAAACACGCACTGCCGCGGGTACCGGTACGCTTCAGTCTGACTCTTACCATAAAATATCCTCATTCTTTTTTGGTTTATGCGCCGGGCAAACTCATGCCGGACACATATTTTCTGAAAGACCGCGCTCCCGCATCCGCCGGACAGCCACATTTTCCGAATTCAGGCGGTGGAGGATCACCGCACGCGGAAAATTTCCGGCATTCGCCGCAACATGCACGACCTTTCAATTACACATTGATTTGTTTAATATATCATTATTTCGTTATTTATCAAGCGTTAAACACGCTTTTTTTCAAAAATATCATCGTCCGGGCTGGCAGATACAGCAAAATAACATCCCTCCCGGACGCCCCAAGCCCCTGACGACGGCTGAAATATTTCTGTCCCGATGCAATCCGGCCGAAGCCTCCAAAGCGTTCTTCATCGGTATTCATCAACAGCTCATATTCACCCGGCGGAACCAGCAATTCCAAATCACACCAGGATTTTTCCGGATGAAGATTGGCGGCAAAAAACCATTCCCCCCGGGCAAACCCAATAACTTTCCGCTCATTATCCGCAGCCAGGCGGACTACCGGACTCCGGTAGTAGTCCTTTTGAGAAAATATTTCCAGCATTGCCCGGTCAAACTCCAGCAGTTCCCCGTAACGCAGAAACCCATTCCACGCCAGACTCCACTGCCGCCTCGCATAATGATATGACCAATTATTCCCCTCACGGGGAAAATCCACCCATTCCGGATGCCCGAACTCATTGCCCATGAAGCATAAATAACCGGAATCCGCTGTTGCCGCCGTCAATGCCCGGCTGATTTTATGCAGTGCCATGGCCCGATCTATTTTCAAACTGGGAGATTTTTTATTCATCATCGTGTACATCTCCGCCCCCGCCAGACGGAAAAACGCCGTTTGACCGCCGACGATTGCCTGATCATGACACTCCACATAAGAAATTGCACGCTCATCCCGCCGCCGGTTCAGAAGCTCGCTGTACAAATATCCCATGTCCCAGTATTCGTCCGGAATATCAAATAATTTAAACCACATGTCGCTCACCCCCATCGCCATGCGGTAGTCAAAACCCACATGATCCGCCGCCGCCAGTCCCGGCAGTCCGCTGACATCTTCAGCTACGGTTATAGCTTCCGGCCGGAAGCGGTGGATAAGCCGGTTGGCCAATGTAAGATAACTCAGTGCATCCTCATCCACACTGCCGTCAAAATAGTCCTGATAAGAGGTAAAGGCCTTGTTCAGTCCGTGATGATAATAGAGCATGCTGGTAACGCCGTCAAAACGGAACCCGTCCAAATTGTATTCCTCCAGGAAAAAACGGCAGTTGGAAAGCAGAAAATGCAGCACTTCCGTCTTGCCGTAGTCAAAGCAGAGTGAATCCCAGGCAGAGTGTTCCCCCCGGCTTCCGGCATGGAAGTAGGTGCTTCTTTCTCCGTCAAAACGGGCTAATCCCTCGTTTTCATTCTTTACCGAGTGGGAATGAACCAGATCGATTATCACCCTTATTCCCAGACGGTGGGCTTCATCCACCAGAGCTTTGAATTCATCCGGAGTGCCGAAAATCCCGGCAATGGAAAAAAAATTGGCCACATGGTAACCGAATGAGCCGTAATAAGGATGACTCATTACTGCCATAAGTTGAATGGTATTGTATCTGCTCCGGGCAATGTAAGGAAGTATCTTCTCCCGGTATTCCGCAAAACTTCCCACTTTCGGCTCTTCCTGTGCCATGCCCACATGGGATTCATAAATCAGCAGCGGATCTCCACACTTGAAATCCGGAGAACGATATTTAAATTTATATGGCTTATCCGGATCCCACACCCGGGCAGTAAAAATATTGGTGTTCCTGTCCTGGGTAACGTAAACCGCATACGCCGGAATTCTCCGCCCTGCCCCGGTTATCTCCAAAGCATAATGCATCAGATGATGGAAAGTACCCGGAGGGAAACGCCCCTCCCATTTGCCATCACCGATATTTTTCAGCCGGAATTCCGTTTTTTTCTCCCAGCCGGAAAAATCCCCGATTAAAAAAATCTCCCCCGCGTGCGGAGCGTATTCCCGGAACACCCAGCTGTCATCTGCTTCACGGTGCAATCCGAAATATTTGTACGCCTGGGCAAACTCCGCCA
>CASECL010000038.1 GCA_949286445.1 uncultured bacterium
ATAAAATCCCGGTTCTGGTTTTCAACCGTAAGCCGTCACTCAGTATCGGCGGCTGGCAGAATTCAGCCAAAGCCCGTATCGGCAGTATGGAACTTGAATCTCTGAGCCTGAAAGCGGTAAAACCATGAGCGGAGAATCTGTAAAAGCTCAACATCAGGCACTGGGTATGACGGAGAAAAAATATGATCCGGAAAAACATACCCGGCATCCTGATGCCCAATGGTTTCCATACGCCGGACTGGGGCTTTTCATTCACTGGGGGCTGTCCTCGGTGGAGGGCAAATATGATTTATCCTGGGGGATGATTGCCAACACCCCCTGGGATGCGTCCGGAAATGGAAAAAATAAAATCACTCCCGATGAATACTGGAAAAAATCAGAGGTATTCAAGCCCCGTTTTTTTGAGCCTTTGCGTATTCTTTCTGCGGCCAAAGCCGCCGGATGTACCTATGCGGTGATGACTTCAATGCACCACGACGGCTACACCATGTGGCCAAGCAAAACCGGAGACTTCGGCGTGCAGACCTTTTTACCAGGGCGGGATCTGCTGGGCGAATTTATCGCCGCCTGCCGGGAACTGGATTTGAAAACCGGTATTTATTATTCGCCGCCGGACTGGTATTTTGACCGGCATTACATGTCATTCAATTACCGCAGCCGGGAGCTGGGGCGTCCTTATATGGACAGCAGCTGGCGGAAATCCGATCAATACCCGGAAATTCCGGAGGAACATCTGCGCCGGGCAAACCGTATTTATCATGAACGCATCCGGGAATTGCTGACCAATTACGGCAAAATCGATCTTTTATGGCTGGACGGCGGCGGAACGGATGACAGTATTGCTGATCTGGCGCATGAACTTCAGCCCGGCATAGTGCTTAACCGGCGCAGCTGTCCGGGAGACTTTGACTCGACCGAATGCACCCTGCCTGAAACGCGTTTTACCGGGTGGTTTGAAACACCCCACTGCTGGCAGAATCTGGTCAACAATGCCAATCAATGGGGATATTTTAAAAATGCCGGTTACAAACCGGCGCACTGGATGCTGGAACAGCTTATCCTGCTCCGCCGCTGGGGAGGCAATCTGCTGATCAATGTGAGTCCGGACGGAGACGGCAGAATAACAGACAACGGTTTTGAAGAAATGGCAAAGTCCGCCGAATGGATGAAGCAATATAGAAATTCCGTTATCGGCACCCTGCCGGGAGAAGATACGGCTGTACCCATGACCGTCTCCGCTGACGGGAAAAAGGTATTCTTCTTTTTCCTCAAAGACAATCAGAATAACCGGGTGGAATGGCACACCGGAGGCAGAAAAATAACCTCGGTGCGGGAGATGAGCGGCACTTATCCGGTTCCGGCGGAGATTTCTGCCGGTGTTCTGAAAATTGATTTTAATTACCAGGGCAGTGATGCCATGCCGAAAGTGGTGGAAGTTAATCTATTATGAATGAAGCAATGTTTTTTAAAGTAACCGGATGGGATTTTCTGGTTATCGGGGTTTACCTGTCACTGGTTTTGAGCATCGGTTTTATCGTCAAAAAGGTAAGCCGGAATGCCAGCGACTATTTCCGGGGCGGCGGCAACATGCTCTGGTGGATGGCGGGCATGTCGGCAATGATGGCGGGAATAAGCACTTACTCCTTTACCGCTCTGTCTGCCAGGGCATATAAAGACGGAGTTTTCTTCATGACTTTTTCGCTGATTTCCGGATTGCTGGTACTTCCGCTGGGGCTGTATATGGCCCCCCGGTTCCGTCAGATGCGGGTGATTACCTCGCTGGAAGCGGTTTTCCGCCGGTTCGGATTCGGCACGGAACAGTTTTTCACCTGGATAATACTGCCCCAGGGTCTTTTCTGGGGCGGCATCGGGTTGAACACGGTGTCTGTTTTCATGGCTTCGGCATTCGGTCTTAATATGAATTTAACCTTGATTCTGCTGGGGTCGATCACCACCATACTTGCTATGCTCGCCGGGCAATGGGGGGTGGCAATGAGTGACTTTGTGCAGGGAATTGTGATGTTTCTGGTCGTATTTGTAGTGGTGATATTTTCTGCAAATCTGCCGGAAATCGGCGGTTTTTCCAATTTGCCCAATGTGCTTCCGGAGCGTTATTTTTCTTTTCATGTCGGCGGGGCGAGAACGGCAATGGTATTGCTGGCAATGATAAGCGGTCCGATATTTTCCGCATTGTCCACCTTTGACATGCAGAGCAACGGAGTGAAATTCCTGCTGGTGAAAAACGGCAGACAGGCCAGAAAAATGATTCTTTTAATGTTTGTTTTCGGCAATATTGTCGCAACGCCGCTGCTTTTGCAGATACCGGCCTATTGCGCCGGAGTGGTTTTCCCGGATATGAAAGCAGTGTTTCCCAATCTGAAGTTTCCGGAAGAGGGCGTTTTTGTTGCCATGGCGTTCAAAACGCTGCCGCCGGGACTTCTGGGGCTGCTGATTTGCGGGATGTTCGCCGCCAGCATGACCAGCATGGATACTGCGCTGAACCGCAATGCGGGGTACTTTGTCCGCAATATCTATATAAAATATATCAATCCGGGGACAGATGAAGTCCGGCAGTTATGGGTAGGCAGATTGGCTACGCTGGGCTTCGGAGCGATTATGATTATTATCGGTATGGCATTCAACCACTTGAGAGGATTGAATATCTTTGACATGTTCCTGCTGCTCAATGCATTAATTCTGCTTCCGCTTACCATACCAACTTCGCTGGGGGTGATCTTCCGCAAGACGCCGCCGTGGTCGGGATGGAGTACCGTGCTGGTAGGTATTGTGGCTGGAGCAATCGCCAAACAGCTTTATTCCCCCCGGCTGGTGGAATGGATTTTCAACTATAATTATCCCCTCAATGAACGGGAAACGATTGATTCACAATCCTTTTTCATTTCAATTATCGTTCTGGTGATGGCGGCGGGGTGGTTCTTCCTTACCACGATCTGGTATGATCAATCTCCGGAGGAGTTCAAACAGCGGAACGACAATTTCTTCCGCGACATGGTAACTCCTATTGATGAAACTGCCGAAAAAATTGTCAATCAGGATATTATGCAGTATAAGACGGTCAGTCTGATTGCGATGATGTTCGGTACTGCCATCATGCTGGGATTTTTCATTCCCAACGAACTCAAAAACCGTCTGGTATTTATTTGTATCGGCGGAGTGCTGGATTTCATCGGCCTGTCTTTCCGGCTGATCGCTTGGCGGCGGGAGAAAAAACAATCCACAATCACGCCGCCGGAAGAAACGGCTTCCACTATTTAAAACACCGGAAACTGTTGTTAATTAAATATTTTCAACCGGAATTCCGGCAGTGTCAGGCCGGGGAGAAAAATATGAAACAAAAGAAATTATATTATCACAGTACACGAAAGATGTTACTTGCCGCAGGGATGATTTTTGCCCTGTTATCCGCCGCGGCAGGTGCGGTACCGGAATTCCGGGACGGTGAAAGAGTGCTCTTTCTGGGAGACAGCATCACCCGTGCGGGAGGTTTTCACGGTCTGATCCGGCTCTTTTACCGGGTGAATTACCCGGAGCGGAAAATTATCTGGCGCAATGCCGGAATTTCCGGGGATTCGCTGGAGGGGGCTTTGCGGCGGCTGGATTGGGATGTCTGGCCGTTCAAGCCGGATACTGTGGTAATCATGTTCGGCATGAATGATATTGCCCGCCCGGATCTGCCGGGGGAGACCGGTTCAGATCGGCGGGTGAAAGATTTTAAAACCAACCTTGTCAGGCTGATCACTCAACTGAAAGCAAAAAATATCCGGATTATCCTGTGTACGCCCTCCCCCTATGACGGCACTGCGGAAATGGCCGTGCCGGGTGATAAGCGCGTTATTCCGGCGATGGAGAAAGCCGCCGCCTTCTGCCGGGAGACAGCTGAACGGGAAAAAATTGCCCTGGTGGACTTTTTTACTCCGATGCATAAATTGAACCTCAAAGTTCAAAGCATCAATCCGGCTTTTACCCTTATCGGCCGCGACCGGGTACATCCGGGTGAAAGCGGAAGCCTGATGATGGCGGATCTGTTTTTGAAGGCACAGGGCTTTGACGGCATTACCCAACGCCGGGAGGCTCACAAGGCGGTTGCATTTACTCCGGCTGAACGGGAAATGTTGAAATTACTGGAAATAAAATTACCTCCGCCCCCGACCGGCGTTGAACAGAAAATCCGTTCATTGCATCAGGAACAGCATCTTCTGGAAGCCAACGATCCCCGGATGCTCGCCTTTGTCCGGCTTTTCGTGCTGGGCAGCGGCAGTGAAGCAGAACAGAACGCCCGGCTGGAAAAATTGATCAACTCCACCACCGCCAAAGGCAATCCAGTTTTAGGCGAAGGCGAATTTGCCCAGACCATGGCCAGGCGTTACAGAGGTGCACTGGAAAAAGCGGACGCCAACCGGAAACGTTCAGAAAAAATCGAAGAAGAGATCACTCTTTTGCTCCGGAAAAAAGAATCTCCTGCAAACCGGGAACGGTCAAATACCATCATTCCTTTTTCTCCGGAGCATTTTTTCAACAGCATCAATTTAAACCGCCGGGAACTCCGGGCACTGAAAAATAAGGTTGAAGCAAAAGATTACGCTGGGGCATTGGATGAATACCAGATTTTTCTATTGAAAAAACTCCGCAATCCCGCTTCAAACGGTTTAAGACCGCTCAATCCTTATGATAACAGCTTTTTTGGCGGCATGCTCAATGCAAAAAGTATTGCCGCCGCCGATGAACTTCTGGCCAAAAATTCTTTCACCCCATCCACTGCCGATGAAGCAAAAGTTCTGGCAGGAGCATGGTTCGCCACCGGAGAACAAAAATATCTGGACGGCTATTTCACCATGCTGGGCCGCTGGGCATCAAGTCCGGCGGAAGAAAATATAAAAGGCGGTGAAATCACCGACCGTGATCAATCAAAAATACGTTCATTGCTGGATTTCTACTGTGTTTTATCTGAAATTTCCCGGCGTACCCCGGCAGGAAAAACCGCAGTAAATTCGTTATCATTGGCAAGAATTCTTTATAAAATGGCCCGGCTTTACCCGGCATATACATTAATTTACCACCGTTCCAACGCAGAAAACTGGACTCCGATAACCCTGCCGTCGGCAGTGGAAATCGCACTGCTGATGGATGAATGGAATTTTGCGGCGGAATATCTGCGCCGGATTATTTTCCGCTTCGGCAGTTACTTCACGCTTCAGCATCTGCCGGACGGCTCGGAGACCGAACACGCATTGTGGTACAATGCCAACTCCGTAAAAGGGGCCGCTGAAATTTTCCAGCTGGCTCAGGCCCGCACCGGCAAAAGTTCCCCGGCAGATCAGTTCTGGCTCAATCCGGCCTGGCGGCAGGAAATTCTCTCCAGATGTGAAAACCGCCTGAACTTTTTTGCCGACATGCTCACGCCCCAGAAAGAATATCCCATGGGAAACCGCAGTGATAAACGCCGCCAGCCGACCTGGGAAACCGCCGCCATGACCGGATTTGCGGCGGATAAGTCTTCTCTCATGTTTGAGCCGGTGCGCTTCATTCTTTCCCCAGCGGGTGAAGTTTCCAGAAGAAATTTTGTCCGTTTCCCCTATTCCGGAAGCACAATAAAACGGAACAGTGACAGTTATGTTCACTTTTTCTCTTCTCCTTTCCCCACCGGGGGACACGCGCTGCAGGGGATGAAGAACAATAATTCCTTTTACGTCAATTTCAAAGGCAAGGATATGCTGGGCAGCGGCAGTTTCGGCAGTTACTCCTATGATCTGTCTCCGCTTACCGTGGACGGCATGGAACAATTTTTCAATGCCGGCATGTCCAATCCCGGTTATGGCAAAAACCATAAAGGTTTTGCCGTCTCCATGCTTAATCCCGCCCTGCCCCGGCTGCGTTACCGGGATAACGATCTCTATACCATGATTGAAGGAATTTACCGCGGCCCTTACGGTTTTCTTGCCGACGACCACCACGACAAAAAAGAGTATCTGCCGGAATTCCTCGGCCGGGCGGCGTTGAACACCATAAATGGAGTGGAACACCGCAGAACACTTTTTGTTCTGAAAGATTTATCTTTATATGCCGTTATCGACCGGATAAAATCCGCCTCACCGCACCGCTACACCCTGCGGTACTTTGTCCCGGTTGATCCGGTGGAAAAACTCAGAAGACCGTATCCGGCATCGGAAATGGAAAATATAAAAATCACCCCGGACGGATTTTCGCTTGACGGCATGAAAATAAGTTTTTACGGTCAGAACAATCTTGAATTCAACCGGAAACGGCTGGATGGCAAACACCTGATCAATGATTATGTTTACCGTTACCGGGTTTACGATTTTGCAGAACTTTCAGCCGCTTTTGACGGCAGGGCTTCTGAAAATACGATTATTACGGTTATTGATCTTGCAGATCATAAAGCACGTTATGAAAACGGAGCAATTTTGCTGGGAAACGGAGAAAAAATACCCCTGAATTCCGACGGGGATTACGATCTTGACTCCGTCAGCATCGACCCCGGACGCACTCTGCTTGAAGCAGGAGAAAAAATCGTGCTCACCCACCCGGATAAAGAAGCAGTAATCCGCTTCACAATGGACAATACTCCGGTAAACGAACACTCATTGATTTACCGAGGAGACCTTGAATTCAAACACCCGTTCCGGCTGAGAACCCGGGCTTACCGTGACGGTATTGCTTCAGCGGAACAACAGGTATTTTTCCGTCAGGCAGAACTGCGCAATCCACTAAAACACTCAAAGCAGCTCAAACCCGGTCTGCATCTGGAATGTTTCTCCGGAGACTGGAAGGATCTTTTATGGTACTCCTCCAGTGATCTTAAGCCGTTCCGCAGTTTCACCGTCCGCCGGCCCTTTGAGCGGATGAAACGGGAATACCAACGCAGTGTCAGATACCGTTACACCGGCTTTCTGGAAGTCCCGGCTGACGGCATTTACACCATCGCCGCCCCGGATGAGTGGGCCATGAGCGAAATGGAATGCGGTTATGAATTCAGCCTGAAAATATCCGGCCTCCCGGCAGAATTTGAATCCGGAAGTCACGGGTTCGGCACCTGGAGCATCGGCTTGAAAAAGGGTGTGCACGCCTTTGAACTTGACATTGTGGATTTCCGGGAGAACGCTCCGGAAAAATTCAATCATCCGGCACTGAAAAACAATCAAATCTTTGACGGTATTCCGGCATGGAAAATGTATGATGAAAAAGGAAATGAATTGGCCGGAAAATTTTTTCACTGATAATTTATGAAGTCAACAAAATAAGGAGAGAACAAAATGGCGGATTACATTGATGAAGTTGTATCATCCGGTACAAGTTTGACTTTGAATGAAGGTGATACCGCGCTGCGAAGCATAATTTACGGCACGGAAAATGTAACTTACGGCGGGATCGACACCTCTGCCGCCATATATTCCGGCGGCAGACTCAATGTGCTTTCCGGCGGACAGAGTATTGACGCAACGGTTTACAACAGCGCAAGTTTATATGTTTCCAGCGGCGGCAATGCTTCCGGAGCCTTTTTATCGGGTGGCAACATCTATATTCAGGACGGAGGCGTCGCCTATGGAACGGAAGTTATTGCCGGAAACGTTACAATTCAGCAGGGAGGCACCACCAGCAACACCGTAATCAATGGCGGAATTGAACGGGTTTCCGGATTCAGTTATGATGCGGTAGTTTCCTCCGGCAATCAGTATGTCTATTCCGGAGGCATAAGTTACAACGCCGCTGCCGTCAGAGGCAATATAAATGTAAATAACGGCGGAATAGCATATGATGCAAAAATCTCCAACTCCGGCGGCATCGTCATCAATTCCGGCGGCGTTGCCAGCAGCACGGAAGTA
>CASECL010000039.1 GCA_949286445.1 uncultured bacterium
CTGTCGCGGCCGTTGCGGCTGCTGGATTGTCCTTTTTTATGTGCCATGATTTACCTCTCTATATTTATTATTTTTGTTTTTTCGTCTCAATCATTCGTATAATTTAGCACACTTCGGAAAAAATTCAAGTTTTCCGCCGAAAATAATACCTTTTTTCTATTTTTCCGGCTCAAAAACTGCCGGGATATACCGATACTGACAACCTTATCGGCAGACGTCCGGCGTACAATTTTCTTTCAGAGAAAAATTTCCCTGTTTATCAGCTGTTATTCTTCCAGCCGCAGTGCAGCTTTACGGTTTCTGATCAATCACTACCGCTTCAATACCGAGAAAATCCGCAATCTGCTTCAATTCAGCGGCATGGTGACCGATTCCCAATGCAAAATGATGGGTGGGCCCCTCCGCCAGCCAGCGGGTCAGGAAGGTGCGCACATCCGGAGCAAATTTTCCATGGGTATTGGTATTGCCGGTCGGAGGAATGGGACCGGCCATGGATTCACCTTCGGCAATCACAAACTTGAACTGACCGTCGGCTTTCACACCAATACTCATCATGGTAATCGGACCGGTTTTTATATTGAATTCCACTCCGGCTCCGGAACCGGGTTTGCCATGATACTTTTTCAGACTCCGGATCACCGGACGCTTGTCCGCAATATTGAGATGGTGCGGACCGTCATGCCCAACCAGAACCGTGTCCCGGGCAAAATCAATGGGATGAAATTCAGCAAAACTTCCGCCAATCTCAAGACGGTCAAATATCAGCATCGCCAGACAGGTTTTGATATCAAATTCTCCACACATCGGAAATCCCGCTGCCGTCAGCAGAGAATTACCCACAATAAAATTGGTCACCAGCTGACGCATCGGGCTGCCTTCTTCTGCTTCATAGTAATAAGCAAGACCATCCAGTTTCTTGTTCTGGATGAATTTTTCCAATGCCACCGCTGCTTTGGCGGCGACTTCAAGATCATGATCAGTCAATTTGGTGGTTATGGGATCGGAAACCGGATCCGGGGTGTCAAAAAATTCCAATATCCGTTTTTTCATCGCCTCAACTTCCGGATTGCCGGATTCAAGCGAACGGTAAAATGTCATTACTTCATCCGGTTCACACTGCACCACATGAGCCCCGAAATACCGGGTGACACTGGTCGGATCAGTGTGCATGTCCAGCATGGCTTCCAGCACATGTCCCATGTGTCCGAGTCTGGCTGTGCGCAGATCGTGGAGTACATGGGCAATCCGGCAATAGGACGCCAGCTGCTCATCCGCCACCGGGTCGTCATGCAAAGTACCGATTATCGATGGCGGAATCTTTTTCCCCATGCGCATGGCAACCCCGGTAAACTCCGGCATGGAACAGAGATCATCATTGCAAAGCTGCATAAAAGTATTGGCGCGGCCGTAATCCAGTGCCTCCAGTTCCTGCAGTGCCACCATCACCATAGGCACATTAAGTTCCCGCACCAGCACGCCGAAGGTTGAACTGGTAGCGTAGGTTACCATGTCAATAAAAAGCAGATCCAAATCTGCCGCCTTGAGTTTTTTCACCGCGGCATAGGCAGTTTCCGCATTATCAATCAGGCCGAAATCAACTACTTCCACCTGATTTTTCTTTAATTTTTCTCCCAGCAGCTCCTGTTTGGCGCGCAACCGGTCAAGAAGTCCGTCAAACTGGGGCCAGTAAACATGATGCCCTACACCAATAACACCGACTTTTGCGTAAAGCGGTTTTCTTCTGGCTATCTGCATAATCAATCAATTCCTTATTAACTGTATTTTCCACGTTTAAATATTCATCTTGAAGCTGCGGCGTTTTTCTTTTTCAAACCCCCAGCAGATCATAAATTTGCGTTCATTTACATGGGTAAATTCATAATAAACTCCGAAACCGTCTTCCTTGCGTTCCCCGCGGACAAAGTTGGTTGAAGTATGGGGGAAATCGGCATCATCTCCGCAAAGCACCTCCATTGTGTCTTCTGTCCCGTTCTCCGGACGGAAACGCACGGTGGCGTCCTCCAGATTGTAAATTGTCAGACGGCGTTTGACATCAGGCTGTTCCACGCAGGCCTCTTTCAAACGGATCACCCCGGGGTTTTTCTGTTCGACGAATATACGGCACTCCCGGTTCACCGCACGTTCAGCATGATAATGGGCCAAACCATCACGGACCAGCGTTTCACATGAGGTAAATACCGGAGCACCCCACGGTGTCCCTAATGCAATATCCTGGGTAATATCCGCCGCAAATCCGGCATAATAAAGCGCGTTATTATGCCAGCGCCAGCTGCCCATGGGATCCGGCGACTCAACCAGGTATTTTTCAAACTCCAGCACAAATCCAAGTTCGCGGAGGAAAAAGCGGGGCAGACTTTCCTGATAGAAGAATTCTCTGCGGTTCAGCATCCGGGGGAACTGTTCCGTCCGGCTCATGGTGAAACTGTTTCCGCCGCGGATATAAAGCACTTTGCCCGATCCGCAATTCTTCAATGCGGCAGCCACCCGTTTTCCCCCGGCAAATTCAAATTCAGCCAGAATTTCAGTCTCTTTATCTTTGGCATATTCGGCGGCTCCGCCGGCACAGTAAACCGGATTGAGCCGGATATTTCCGGACAAACCGTTTTTACCGGAAATTTTCCCGTCGCCGGAAAGTTCATCGGTCAGGCCAAGTCCGCAGAAAGCGGCGGCGGTTTCGTTTTTGCATGGACCGTAAACCAGTACCGAAGCACCTTCCGACAATTGCTGAGTCAACAGCTTTCCGGTTTCTCCTTCACTCAACGCCAGAGCCGGAACAACAATCACCGCATCACGGAAGGAACGTTTTTTCACCGCTTCCGCAAAATTATGAGTGGAAATAACCGTATTCACCGGCAGCCCGCAATTGATTGCCCCGCGCATAAACCAGTCTCCGAAGAAGATTTCCTCCACCCGGCGTCCGGCATAGGTCAAATCATGGTATTCATCAAAGGGGTAAAGCCATACCAGCGGCCCCATCTGATCCGGAGCCGTCTCCCGCATGGCACAGATATAAGGCTGGACTTCCATCGGCACCACATCCGGCATCTCACCGTAAGAGTTGTCTATAGAAAGGAAATGCAGCGCACCCGGCAGTTCCACCTTGCCCATGCCATTTCCGCGGCACACCGCCAGCGGCAGGTAAATATCATGGGGACTGCGGGCATAACGGTCGATCCAGGGCGAATTTATCCACCAGGGATCATGAGTGTAATACCGGAATACATATCCGGATTTCTCCGGCAGTTCAGCAATATGGCTCAGCCAGCCGCAAAGTTCCAGACCGAAATCCGAATCCAGCGCGGCCCAGGGCGAATTCGGCGGCGGACAGAAATTATCCACCTCCCGGTAAATCTCCCGTAACGGCACCCCGTCCGATGCCAGATCCATGCCGGTGGCAAGATTGGTGCCGCGAACTTCAATACGGTAAGTAAATTCCCGTCGGAAATCCCGCCAGAAACTGACAATTTTATCCTTTATGGCATCACCCATTTCCGGATGAAACGCTTCGCCGTCAAACAGCGCGCCGCATGGAGTCCAGGTTTCAAATCCAAACCCGTAACCATTTGACAGCCAGATGTAATCATATCCCAGATCACCGACAAACCGTTCCGCCTGGCGTCCCAGAAACGTTCCCTGCGTACAATTATCCGGTATGCCGTCCGGAAAAGCGGCATAATGGTGTTTATCCGGATAAAGCGGATGGTAACAGCACATGAAAAGCGGTGTTCCATTCAGAAGCCCGCCCAGTGTTTCCGGATGCCGGCAGTATTTGAAATCAGATTCGGCAAATTCCGGACCGGGATCAAAGGTGGCGCCGCATTCAAGCACCTTGCCGTAAGTAAGCATAAACTCATCCTTCAGCAGCGCATTAATACGTTTCAGCGTGCCGTAGGAAAAGCGGTTGGGTTCATCAACATAAAGCCGGGCAACTTCATGAACACATTTACGTTCCAGCGGAGTGTCGGTGCGGAAATGGGACTGTTTGTTGGCAGTGCCGATAAAACGCCCCCAGTAAAATTCATCATCCATATTACCGGAATAGTCCAGTATCTCCGAACCATCGCCGATCCAGAACATCAGCGACACCGATTCAGCACGCCGGATCAGATCCTCCCATTGCCGGAAAATAATTTTTCCGGTGTTTCGTATGCCGTCATCACTCAAATCAAAAAACGGCTTCAATGATATTTCCAGATCCAATTTACGCCAGTTCATAAAAAACCTCCAGAACTTTGATTACGTTGAGCGGTTGTTTTCTCCTGTTATCTTAATATAATACATTTTTTTCTTTTTGCCTGGATTGCATTGCTTGATTTGCCGAAAAAAGTCAAATATCAATCTCCGCCAGATTTTCTTACCTTTAACAAACTGGATAATATTGATTTTTTTCCTGTTTTCCCAAAACAGTAAATGCCAGCCAAGCTTTTACTTAAAGTTTGATGTATAATTTTTTACGGCAACGATGATATTTGAAAAAAATCAGAACGTCAGATCAAGGGAAGAATGGAATTAATAAAAACATCTCCGGATTTTCCCTGACCTAATGTATGCTTTTTGCAGCAATAATCGATATAACAATATCAATTTTGCCGCCGTCATTGAAAAAGCCAGTAATCTTGTCATCCGGAAGGACTGCATCAATAATAATACGTCCGATCGGTCAGTTACAGCAGCTGTTTGCCCACGATTATGCCAGCTCTGCCGGCAGAAGACGGGATAGGTGAAAGAACCGCTATATCAAAAGCATCATTCCGGCTTGAAAGAACATTGAGCGGGATATCTTTCCTGATCGTATTATGCGGTATAGGACTGATATATAAAATGGCAAGAGATACTTCGAAAAATTATCTCAATGTAAAAAATCGGCCCCTGCAAAGTGCGAAACACTGGAATATCATAACAGGATTTCACTGAAAATATATTAAGACGAACCAACTAAGTGATGTCATCTCCACATCATGAACACTGTGTCATGACGTTCTCAGGCAGTCATGCCGGAGCCAAAAGATGATCGGTCGATAAATTTCATTTAGTCATAAACATTCCTGATAGATAAATAAAATGGAGGAAAAATGAGAAAAAACTGTTTCACATTGATTGAACTTCTGGTAGTTATCGCCATTATCGGCATACTTGCATCCATGCTGCTGCCCGCACTGGAAAAAGCCCGGGAAACCGCAAGAAAGGCGCAATGCATCAACGTGATGCGGCAATTGAGCCAGCTGCATTTGAATTTTGCCGCAGACCAGCGCGGATATTTTGTCAGCGGCGGTTCTAATTCCGCCGGAAGCTCTGTCCCGTGGAACAGTGTCCTGAGTTGGTATTTTTTCAAAAATTCCAGTCTCATACCATCACAATATGGCGCAATAAATATGAAGACCAATTATAAGAATTATTACTGTCCTTCACGTCGTCCGCTGGGTGCTCCAAGTGACTCAAGACGTTTTTTCGGCTATAACGCATACCTTTCCGGAGTAGAAATAGATGACGAAAACAAAGTTGAGTTTGACAGCGGAAACGGTGAGTGGAGCAAGGTATATCTGGGCGAACAGATCAATAAGATAAAAGATGCTTCCAATCTGGTTCTGCTGCGGGAACAATGTTCCACCCGTGACGGGGCGAAAGAAGAATGGTCAAGTCTTGGCAAAGTGCCTCCACTGGTCGGACACTCCGTGACATTTAAAGGTGTTACCTATGTCACCCCCAGAGCAAGTGCGTCAGGAGATTTTGCCTTCCTCCATGGACCCACTTCAAACTATGCCTACGCCGACGGTCATGTAAAATCAGAAACTCCGGCGGACAGGCTGAATTATGTAAATTCTTACAAACCTGATGCCCGGGGACCACTGAAAAAATAATACTATTTTATTATCGTAAGGCATGCAAATACAACCGGAGCGGAGAGCAATTATTTAACCGGCAATTACTTTACGCCGGCAGTATGTCTGGTCAGACAGTATTACCTTTTTATGTACCATGGCAGGCAATAATTTTCCCGCTCCTGAGCATCTTCTCTTATCTCTGGAATTGAAATTTAATAATATTTTCAACTGATGATTATCACCTCTACATCTCAAAGACAGATTAATCGCCATCTTTTCTATAGTGATATTTCCAATCGGCATAGGAAACTCAACTCTGGACTGGATTGATTATTTTTCAGCAAAAAGACAAAATGTCAATATATACCATTTCACAGTTGATTACTTTTATTGGCTAATATTGATTTTTTTCTTTCTTTCGCAAAACTGTAAATAAAAGCCAAGCTTTTAGTCAATAATTGATGTATAATCATGGTGTACCGGAAATAAACACGGGAATGAAAAATAAAATCAGGAGAGGAAAAACTATGAGACGAGCAGGCAATTTTACTCTGATTGAGCTTCTGGTAGTCATCGCCATCATCGGCATACTCGCGTCAATGCTTCTCCCTGCCCTGGAAAAAGCCCGGGAGACCGCAAGACGGGCGCAGTGTGTCAGCAACTTGCGGCAACTGGGCCAGCTGCATATCAATTTTACTTCGGATAACCGGGGTTATTTTGTCAACAGCGGAAAAGATGCCAAGGGTAATTCCATTGCCTGGAACGAAATATTAAGCTGGTATTTTTTTAAAAATCCTGACCTGATTCCGAGATCTTATGCCGAGGTAAATGCCCGTGGAAATTATAAAAATTACCACTGTCCTTCGCGCCGTCCGCTGGGATCCCAGAGTGATTCCAGACGTTTTTTCGGCTACAATGCGTACCTTTCAGGTATTGAGCTGGACAGCCCCGCGGTATTTGACAGCAATAATAGTGAATGGGGAACCATATATTATGGGGAAAATATTACCAAAATCAAAGATGCTTCCAATTTGATTTTGCTGCGTGAACAGGTTCGCGCTTCTGACGGAGCGAAAGAAGACTGGGGAAATCTCGGCGCCGTTCCGCCGCTGACCGGATATTCCGTAACCATAAAAGGAGTAAAACATTTTACGCCCAATACAGATTCCAGCGGCAACTTTGCCTTCATTCACGGCCGTACCGGCAATTATGCCTATGCTGACGGTCATGTAAAATCAGAAACTCCGGTCGGACGGTTGAATTATGTGAATTCCTATAAACCTGATGCCAGAGGACCGCTGAAAAAGTAAAGAGAAAGATCAAAATAACCCCAGAGGGAAAAATGTAATATCAGAATAACAGGATAATTTGGAATATTTTTCAGTCCTCCGGCAAAAATATTCTGCCTTTCTCGGCGTTTGGAATTTGAAATCTGTATCCTGGCTGAATATAGTAACTCAAGATAGCATTATAATATTCTGCCGAATTTGACGCAAAAACAAGATACAGAACAGGAGGAAATGGAGACTATTTTTTCAGATTCCGGATAACCATTGCAATTTAACCGGGGATTTTGATCCGTCTCCGGGGACGGTGAACGGCAAACGATTTGAAATTATCCTCAATTTTCTGGATTTGGTGTTGTGATAAATAAAACAAACGGAATTTTCCCGATAAAGCTGGTATGATGATGAAAAAAATTATTTTCCCGTTACTTATGGTGTTAAGCTGCCAATTTGGCGTGCTTACCGTATCCGGAGCCGAGATATTGCCTGAGAGTGCAAAAAAGCTCTATCCGGCACCGCGTTTTCTGCCGCCGGCCGGACATCCGAGAGTGCTGGCCAGACCGGAAGATCTGGAAACCATGCGCAAGAACTTCAAAGCTCCGGAGAACAGCGTCTCCGCCCGGATGCTCAAACGCAGTGCCGATGCTTTGAAATCAGGAAAACTTGATCCGAAACTCAACCGTCATCGTTACGGTGTTTATGATGAACGCATAATTAACGGCATTCAGGCCAAGGCTTATTTGTATTTGCTCTTCGGCAAAATTGAAGATGGCCAGGCTGCAATCAAGGCACTCAATGAATACCTTGACACCATGGATCTGAATATGAAAGGCGATGTCACCCGCGCCCGCGGTGAAGTGATTTTCACTATTGCTCTGGTTTATGACTGGTGCTACCCGCTGCTGAACAGCGCACAAAAGAAATTTTATATCCGCCGGGGTGAAGAAATCGCCAAAGATATGGAAATCGGCTGCCCTCCGGTGAAACAGAAGGGCAATATTACCGGACATGCCGGTGAAGCTCAACTTCTGCGGGATCTCCTTTCCTACGGCATTGCCATATATGATGAAAAACCGACTATGTATCTTATTTGTGCCGGAAGATTCTTTGCTCTTATGGAAGAACCCCGCAATTTCTTCTATCCCTCCGGACGGCATCATCAGGGGTGTATGTATGGATCTTACCGTTTTCAGTGGGATCTTTTTGCCGGACACCTGTTCCGCCGCATGGGAATTGACAAAATCTACTCTCCGGCAATAAAGGAGATGAAAAAGGAAATATTCTATTCCCGGCTTCCGGATGGTTCATTCATCCCGGACGGGGATCATTTCCTGCCCCGCGGCCGCTTCATGAGCTTTCCGGAATCACTGCTGCTGTTTTACAGTTACCTTGACGACCCGGAACTCAAGGCGGAATTCTACAACCAGAGAGGTTCAATTTACGCCAGAACGTCGCCTTTCAACTTTCTCATTTTCAACAACCCGAATCTTAAAGCGGTACCGGCAAAGGAGCTCCCCTTGAGCTGCATCTATTCTGATCCCATCGGCGGACTCACTGCCAGATCTTCCTGGGGAATGGGGAAAAATGCCGATGCCGCAGTCGTTTACATGCAGGGAGGCGGACGGCGTTTCGGCAATCATCAACATGCTGATGCCGGCAGTTTCCAGATTTACTACAAAGGTCTGCTGGCCGCCGACCCGGGACAATATCTGGGTTACGGCACTCCCTATGACTGGGGTTTCACCAAGGGATCAATTTCTCACAACCTGATGCTCATTTATGACAAAGACGAAAAGGTCAACCGCCTTGCCGGAAATGATGGCGGGCAGCGCCGGGCCGGAGATTTAATTGAGCCGGAAAATATGAAAATCCTGTTGGGAGAAAAATTTGATTACGGCAGTACCCCCTTTGCCGCCTTCGGGCCGAATAAAATTTATCCATTGTACAACTACCTGGAATGCGATATAGCCCCGGCTTACAGCGGCAAAGCCAAATTTTACCGCCGCAGCATGGTTTACCTCAATGACAACTTCGCCAATGCAAAAGGCATGCTGCTGGTCTTCGACCGGGTAACTTCGGCAAAAAAGGAGTTTTCCAAGCACTGGATCATGCACAGCTTTATGAAACCGGTATGGAATACGGAACGCAAACGCTTTGAAGTGGAAAACACCATTGACAACTGTTCCGGACGGCTGGAAGTAATCCCGTTGCTGCCGGAAAAATTCAAAACCACAGTTTCTCCCAGCGTGGAATTTTTCGGACGCAAACTTCCTCCACCGATCCCCAATGCACCCAACGGCAAAAGCAGCCGTCTGGAAATCCTCCCGGATGCTCCGGCGGAACGGGATGTCTTTCTGGTCGCCCTGCCCTTTGGTGATGCTGGAAAAAGCCTGGAAGTCACACCGGAATACCGTCGTGAAGGAGATTTTTATGCCGTAACTGCCGGCGACTGGAAGGTATTCTTCCCGGCGGAAGATAAAGTTTCCTCCGGAAAATTCACTATCACTGCAGATAAGGCAAATCAAAAAATACTCTTGACTTCATTGAATGGTACTTTCACCGTTTCCGGGCTGGGCTTTACCACTCTGCCGGAAAAAAGCGGTGCGCTGTTTTTCGTCGCCCCCAAGGCAGGAAAATATGAGATAATTCCGGGAACCAAAACCGGTTCACCTCTGCCCTCTTATGAGGAACTTAAATCCACCCCCGGAGCCGGGTGTGATGGCATTTACCTCAACGGCAATAAAATTGCGGACGGTAAAGATATTTACTTTGACAACAATGTAATGATGGTGCCGGCTGACATTATTGCCAAAGCGGCCAATGGTAAATTCAGCGTAAAAGGACGGGAAATGAAAATCACCACCGCCGATCTTACACTTACCATTTCGACCACTTCCAGCCGGATGTCGGTAGGGACACTGCCCTGCATGCTCACCCGGGCTCCGGCTCAGGTAAAGGGTCGCTGGTATCTTCCGGTGGTGGCACTGGCTCCCATTCTCAATCTTGATGCCTACACGGAGGAAAATCTGACCTATCTGCGGCTGACTGACCGCAAACCGGTTCCAGGAGCCGCACGGATTGTCGCCTGCGGCACGGCAACAGCTCAGGCACTCAGATTGACTGATATTGACAACAATGGCACATTTCTGCCCCGTTACTGGGGAGTGCGCGGCAAAGAAGCGGTGCTTCTCATGTACCTGGGTGAAAAACCCGTGGAAATTGACGGAATAAAACTCACCTGGCATCTGGGCAGTGTCAGGACAAATGATTTTGTCATTTCAATATCAGATGACAACAAAAATTATACGGAGGTTTTCCGGGGTAAAAGTGAAAAGAATGATGATCAGCAAACTTATCGCTTCACCAAACCGGTAAAGGCAAAGTTCGTCAAACTTACCGGATTGGGAAATTCGATGAACGACTGGACCAGCATTGTCCGGGTGGTTCTTATGAGTGACAAAAACCAGTAAATTCCAAAGGCCGGAAGTAAATTCCTTCAGATGAATTTACTTCCGGCTGTCGTATTAAACCTGTGCCAGAGGGCAGAGTTCTGATTGTGGATGGTGGATGATTTCTATCAAAGAATGATATAAAAAAACAAACAGAAAATTATGGTATTATTTATGAAAAAGTCTTATGTATTTCCTCACTCATTTACCTCAGTTGCGGCATTGACCATGCTGTGCGGAACACTGACGCTCTCACCCATGCCTGTTTTGTCCGCCGCCCCGGCGGCAAAACCACCACCCGCAAAACGTCCGGCGGCGCAGGCAAAAGCAGATCCTGCCGGCGGGCCGGTGGTAAAAACTTTGGTTAACGCAAAAATTGAGGCGGAAAATGCAATTCTGGCACCATTTGCCAAAGTGCTGGAGGATTCGTCCGTTTCAGGCGGGAAATATGTCTGCAATGCCGTTTCCGGCAAAAACGAACAAACTCCTCTGCTCGAATTCAAATTTCAGAATTTACGCTACGATCTGCTGGAAATATATCTTCTGCTCAAAGCTGACGGCGGCGGTAAAATCCGTTTTTACTATGAGTTTGATGACAAACTCCGTTACCCGGTGGATATTGAGGCCGACGGCAAATGGCAGCTCCGGCAGATTGCCTGCCACAGTTTCCGTCAAGGACCGCATTATCTCAAGATTTATTCTGACAATCCCAAGTTGGTGTTCGATGCCATAGTGTTTGAAAACAGCAATACTGACGAATTGCCGGCAGGAAACAATCTCCGTATTCTGCCGCCGGTGAAAAGGAATTCACGTATTGTGGTGCGTGATATAAATTACGTTCCGGAAAAGATCGGTGATGCCATTGTCTGCCTGTGGAAAAATGACGCCATCGGCACTGCCACCTACACCGTGGATGACAATCATGCCAATGAAATACCCTGGTGGCTGGAACAGGCAGATAAATATGGCGCAAAGATAACCTGGTTTGTCATTTCCGACCGCATAGGCAAGGGCCATCCCGTGGCCGGATCATGGGAGGATTACCGTAAGGTGCTGGAAAAAGGTCACGATGTGCAATCCCACACCTACACTCA
>CASECL010000040.1 GCA_949286445.1 uncultured bacterium
AATGGTGGAGCTGGTGGGAGTCGAACCCATGACCTATACGATGCGAACGTATCGCTCTAGCCAACTGAGCTACAGCCCCATTTTTTTAAAGACGCAAGCCAATTAACAGCCGCGACAATGCTTAATTTAACCCAAATTTCATGAAAATCAAGTTTTTTTATCAAAAAATCATCACTATTTTTTTGATTTTTCAAAAAACAGGGCTAAGTTATCCAATAACTAAACAGTTTTTTTACAGGTGACCGCAATATGGCGGAAAGCGAAAATATAAATTGGAAAATTTCAGGTTCCGTAAAGTCAATCAATTCTGATTCGTCTTTCCGGGGGGCAGATGATTTTTCCGATTCTTTGCATGGATATCTGCGCAAAATTTCCACCCTGCCCCCGCTCCCCGAGGAGGAACAAAGCCTCCTCGTGGCTGAAATTGGAAACCGTTTTGACAGCCTGAGAAAAACCCTGGCTCATTTCCCTTTCATAATTCAGGACGTCTTGACTCACCTCCGGGAACAGCTGGAAAAAGAAAAAAATATTCACGACTTTTTCGTTATTTCATCCCTCCGCCGCGACAAAGATAAAGATGAAAGTCTGACAGCCTCTCAGATAGATGAAAAAATAAATAACTGGATTGCTGAATGTTCCAAAGCACTTGAGGAACTGGGTAATAAGGTAAAAAACAATGCTTCTTCACCGGAAATTCAGCAGGCACGGGATATGCTGGCTCAGTCTTTCAATACCCTGGATATCGCCGGAGAACGGGTTGAGTATTATTGTGCGGCTTTAAAAGATCATTACCGCATCGGAAATGCCGGAAGCAATAAAAATGAACCGGAAAACAGCAGTTCCTGTTTTGTGCCTCCGCCGGACGAAAACCGCGTAAATGACTTGCTTAAACAACTGAACTCCGACTATGACACACTTATGGAGCTGAAAGACCGGATGATTGAATCCAATCTGCGCCTGGTTATCCGGATTGCGCAAAGTTACCGCCACCGCGGAGTGCCTTTCAACGACCTGATTCAAGAGGGAAATCTGGGTTTGATGCGGGCATTGGTGAAGTTTGACGCCAAACTGGGAAACCGTTTCAGCACCTATGCCAGCTGGTGGATCCGGCACAACATATCCCGTTCCATTGCCGAACAGGCCAGGGTTATCCGTGTTCCCATGCACATGTTTGCCACCATCAACGCAATAAACCGGGCGGAGGAACAGTTCGTGCTGGAACATGAGCGCGAACCGGAACCGGAGGAACTGGCGGAAATTCTCTCTATGTCGCTGCCAAAACTTAATGCGATAAGAAAAATGGCCCGGCAAACCATTTCTCTTCAATCGCCAATTGCCGGCAGAGGGGAAGGAGCCAGTCTGGAGGACTTCATTGCTGAAACCAGAAATGCTGATCCTACCGAAAATTTTGCCAAAAGGATTGCCTACTCCCAGCTGGAAAAAATGCTGGACAAATTAAGTGAACGGGATCGACAAATTATCATAATGCGTTTCGGTCTGTTCAATCAGCCGCAGCTCACCGCCATGGAAGTAGGGCGGAGAATGAATCTTTCCCGGGAAAGAATACGGCAAATTGAGCTTAATGTAATGACAATTTTGCGTAATGAGTCAAAATTTCATCTGGATGACTGCATACAAAATGACTGAATTTGATTTATTTTATAATTTTTTGATATTCCGTGTAACCATAACCCCGGAAAATTAAGGAGTTTCATTTATGATGAAAAAAATCATGTTGTCCGCTGTGGCAGTATTGTCACTGTGCGGTGCCGCCAATGCTGCTCAGGCAGTGTTTCAGAAGCCGGATTCAAAGATGCTGAAAGAAGCCAATTCAGTATATCTTTTCCGTTACCGCTATGATCTCAAGGGCGGAGCACATACCAACGGCGGCCATATCAATGGTAAACTGCTTTATCAGGCAGTAGCGGCCTACGCCGGAGATACCAGCGCGGATGCCCCCCTGATCAAACATCTGCGTTTTCTGATTGACGGCAAAAACTGCATCAGTGCCAACGGCGGATATCCCGCCCAGCATGAAAGACTTTTTACCACGGCCCTGATTCTGGCAAAAAACACCCCCCGGGTATGGGAAAAATTCTCCGATAAAGAAAAACATAAGTTTGAACTCCTGATCAAAGCGGCTCTGGCCGGATCGGCGTTCACCACCAACGATAAACTTTTTGCTTCCGGACGGAGCAAATGCCGCACTATTGATGGAGACGGCAACTGCAACCGCGGCTGGAATCCCAATTTCCGTGAAGGAATGATCGGCGGAATTATTGCCGGCAGCTGTTTCCTGGGCGGGAAAGAGGCGCAGAATTTTCTTGACACCTATGATCACAAGAAATTCACTGCCGAACTCAAAGATGCCGGTTTGACCAATACCTACGAGGTATTCAACTGGAAGCAGACCCACCCGAATTCAAATGCTCCCACTCCGGAAGAGATCAATGATGCCCTGCATAATTACCGCTATGAAAAAATCAGCGCGGCAGAGCCGATGAAACTCTATCTGACGCTGGTTCGCAATACTTACAGCGGCAAAGTCAATGCCGGTTTGAATAACGGCAAAGGCCGCAACGGTTCCGGCTGCATGGCCTCCGGTGCGGATAAACTTCCCAACAAAGGCAAACCCGGCATGCTCAAAGAGTTTGCCAGCATGGATGCCAATGGTCCCCGCAGCAGCATCGGTTACGCCTATGACGGCTTCCGTCCCAATCTGGCAAATCAGTTTGCCCTGATCGCCTCCGGCAATTTCGACGCCAAAGATCCGGAATGGAAAAAGTCCCTCGAACTGGTAAAAGTCGGCAACGACGACCTCTTTTACAAACTTGACCACGGTTACATCGATTACTCCAAAGGAAAAGGCTCTAAGAAAGCCATTTCCATCAATGACCCCGGCCGGGACTTCAAATATACCCGCGAACTCTGGTACAATGTTATGTCCAAGTATCATCAGGATAACAAATAAGGTTTGTAAAATATGAAAAAATCAACTTTTATGCTGGCTTTGTTATCTTCCGTGTCGCTTTTCGGAGCCACAGAATTAACCCATCACGACATTACCTGGAAATTTGACCGCGACTATCCGGTAGGACAGTTTGTCAATGGAGATTATTACGTCATCGGCGACAATGTCAAAGTTGTATCCATCACCAACACCTTGAATGACAAGAGTTTCCCCATAAAAAGAGGAAAAAACGGCTCCATGATCAATCCGGTGGTGAAAGGCAATAAGCAGGGTTTCCATGTTGATGCGGACAAAAGTTATGTGGAAAAACTCAACGCCGCCCTCCCCGGCGGTAAAGAGCTTTCTCCCGCCAACCCGATTGTATTAAAACCCAATGACAGCCTGGTTTCTTCGGTGAGCTGGCTCTGGCGTTCCAATACGGATAAGGAAAAAGGCGCGCCGCGCCAGCTGCCCAGAGTAGGTGTCCGCCGGGCGGCGATACTTACCTGTCTGGACAAAGCTCCCCCGGAAGGTTCTTTCCGTCCGCCGTATTGCGAAGGCGAAAAGAAGATGTACAATGTCAAAGATTTAAAACTTGACGTGCTGCGCAAACTTGATCCGCCCAAATCCGCTCCGGATCTCAAATTTCTGGAAGCTCGCACCACCCGCCCCTGGATTGATCACGGTATCGGCTGGTACGGTGCCTTCATCCATCCCTCGGAAAACATGCCGGATTACGGCCGCGACATGTGCCATGTCTGGGAACAAGCCATGCTGCTGCTCAATTGCGACTTTGACAAACTTCCCGGCAAACCCAAAAAAGACAAACTCCTTATCAATATCGTCCAGCAGGGCATCGACCTTGCCGCGGCGGCAAAAGCCGGTTGTCAATGGGAAGCCGACGGTGGACACTGTGCCGGTCGCAAACCGGTAATTTTGTTCACCGGCTTGCTGCTGGATGACCCTTACATGAAAAATGTTGGCAACTGGGATACCAAGTTCCAGGATAATCAGCAAACCTTCTATGTGAATGAGGACACGGTAAAACTCTCCAACTCCAGCCGCTGGAAACCGGATAAGAGAGCAAAGGTCATTCCCTACTCCAAGGATATGATCGGCATGCCGGAATGGGGTATCAGACATGAAAATTACCCGCCGTCTGACAATGCCTTCTGGGGTGCTACCTACCGGGATATCAACAACAGTTATATTCCTGGTTTTGCCCTGGTGTCAATTATCATGGACAGCAAAAAACTTTTCAACCATGACGCATACTTTGACTATGCCGACCGGGTGATGAGTCAGGAAGATCTCTACAACAAACAGTACAACCGCCCGCCGCGCTTTGTGGCTGACATGTGGAAAGCATACCGGGGTAAATCATCCTACGATAAAAAATGGGATAAATTCCTGTTCCTCAAGTAAACATCACAGAAAGAAAAGACTGTATGAAAAAGTTATCATCCGTTCTTCTGCTGTTCTGCGGCAGTCTGATGTCACTGTTCGGTGCTTCTGAATTGAGTCAGTACGGCATAACCTGGAAATTTGACCGGGATTACCCGGTGGGAAAATTTGTCAACGGCGACTATTATGTCATCGGAAATGAAGTTAAAGTTATTTCCATAACCAATAACCTCAATGATAAAAGTTTTCCGGTGGTCAAAGGTAAAAACGGCTCCATGGTAAATCCGGAACATACCCGTTTGCAGGGTTTTGATTCCCAGATCAACAAAGGACGGATGTATGACGAAAAACTCAATGCCGCCCTCCCCGGCGGCAAAGAGCTTTCCGCCGGCAATCCTCTTATATTGCGTCCCGGCGACAGTCTGGTTTCTTCTGTGAGCTGGCTGTGGCGGAGCGGCAATGACCGTGAACCCGGTGCGCCGCGTTTTTCGCCGCGGGACGGCTGTACCCGTTCCACGCTGCGTTCAGCGGCTGTACTCACCTGCCTGGACAAAGCTCCGCCGGAAGGCACTTTCCGCCCCGGATACTGCGGCAGGGATAAAAAACTCTATAACTTCAAGGATCTCAAACTCGACCGTTTAGCCAAAGTTGATCCAGCTGCCAATGTTCCAGCAGTTGACACCTTGACCCAAGAGACCGTGCGGCCCTGGCTCGACCACATCAGCAACTGGGACGGAGCTTACATCCATCCTACTGAAAATATGCCGAACTACGGCCGTGACATGTGCCATATCTGGCTTAATGCCATGCTGCTGCTCAACTGCGACCCGGAAAAACTCCCGGGGAAACCGGATATCAAACCGCTTCTGGTCAATATTATTCAGCACGGCATCGATCTTGCCTCCATGGCAAAATGCGGTACTGACTGGCCGGCAAACGGTGGACACTGCGCCGGACGCAAACCGGTAATACTTTTTGCCGGAATGCTGCTGGATGATCCGGAGATGAAAGCGGTAGGCACATGGAAAAACCGTTTCCAGGATAATGAGCAGACCTTTTTTGTTACAGAAAAAGAAATTGACATGACCGCTTCCAAAAACTGGAAGCCGGACAGACGTGCTGCCCGTCATCCCTACACCCGGGAAATGCTCGGCATGCCGGAGTGGGGTATTGTCCATGCGGCAAAACCGTCGGCTGATAATGCGGCGTGGAATGCCACTTACCGGGGGATAAACAATGGTTACATTCCCGGCTTTGCGCTGGTTTCGCTCCTGATGAACAGCCGCAAGGAATTCAATCACGAGCCCTACTTTGACTATGCCGACCGGGTCATGGCGGACGAATCAGTAACCGCCAGAGACGGAACCAACCGGCTTCCGGGATTTGGAATGGCAATGTGGAAAAAATACCGGGGAAATTATCCGTCCAATTACAAACCGGAAAAATACGGAAAATTCTATTTGTCTGTCGATCCCTGGAAAAAGGGCAAATAAACGCTTGAAGAAAACTGTTTTTCAGGTTATATTTTCATAACCGTCAAGCCGTGAAAATATCAACCATGAAAAAATTGCATTTTGTACATCTGTTTCTTCTTTGCGTATTGCTGATGACGGCGGCGGCACGGTTCGGGATTATTCCCGCCGTGTCGGCCGCCGCGTTTTTTTCGGCTTTGACAATTTTCTGTTTTTACCGGAAACTTATTTCCCGCGGAGTGATGTGGCTGCTGCTGATTACAACGGCGGTGTCGGGGATACAGGGCTGCCGGCATTATCTGGAACGCAACCGGGATTTTACTCCGGGTGAATACCTGAACGGAGAATTTCTTATTACCGACCTCCGGTTCGTTCCACTGCCGGATCTGAAAATTAGGCGTACGGTCAGCGCAGAGACAATTTCCGGCGGCGAAGACCTCACCTTGATTCTCCCCCGTGATGCGGATCAGGCAATGTTCCGGCGCGGCAATGTGTTATCCATCTCAGGCAGAATTCTGCCTGAACGCGCTGCCGAAGCAGTTGATTACCGCACGGGGGAAATTTTTTATTCCGACCGTTTTTATCCGGACTCTGCCATGCTGGTTGACGAATGCCGTCTGACCGGCCGCAAATATGTTTGGGGCGAAACATTTTTCTCTCTGCGGGACAAAGCACTGGCTCTGGCGGTAAAAAATATCCATGACGGAGAAAAACGCAATCTGGCCGCCGCGCTGTTTTTCGGAGTCAAGTCAGAACTTTCGTCTGAATCACAGCTTTCTTTTATCCGCAGCGGCACTATCCATCTGCTTTCCGTAAGCGGGCTTCACGTTGCCATGCTGGGGGCACTGCTGTTGTATCTGTTGAAGATTTTTCCCGACCGGAGGCGTTATCTTATCCTGACTGCGCTGCTGGCAGTTTATACGGTGAGCACCGGCATGAATCCTCCGGCGACGCGGGCATTTTTCATGATCGGGGCATATTCGGTGCTTAAGGTATTTTTCCTTTACTTACCCGGCATATATGTTCTGGAGTTTATCGCCGCCGGAATGATCCTTTATGCTCCCGAAAATCTTACCGATATGGGATTTGATTACTCATTTCTGATTACCGCGGCTCTATTGTTGATGGCGGAAAAGACCCGCTCTCTGCACGGAATAATAAACAATTATCTTTCGCTTTTTCAAGGCATCCCTGCCCGGCGGGAACGTTTTTACTGCCGTCTGCTTACCGGGGCCGGTTTTTCCGTGGCGGTATGCGTGCTGGCATTTGCCGCCGGACTGCCGTTATCACTTTACTTTCAGGGATTATTTGTACCGGGAGCGGTAATTGCCAATATTATGCTGCTGCCGGTATGTGCGGTGCTTTTTCCGCTGCTTTTTCTGAAGATTGTTTTTGCCGCGCTAAACTTTGATATTTTTGCCCTGCCGCTGGCTTTCGCGCTGGGGTGTATTCTGGAAATTGGAGAATTCTGCGCGAAAAATTTCGGCTGTATTCCGGCGGCGGAAATAAGCCTTGCCGGGCTGCTGATCCTCTACTTCTTTCTGGCGGGGATAATGCTTTTCAAAGGCAAATGGAAATACTTTTCCGGCGCAGCGGCAATTCTGACACTTGCCGTAATGCTGTTGTATGGAGTTCATAACAACCGTCCGTCGCTTCTGGTTATACACGGCGGATCTTCCGGAATATTTTCGGTAATTATTGCTGATACCGCATCCCACGAAGCGATCATGGTAAATGTGCCTGCCGGAAGTGCGAACATTGCGGAAAAATTTCTGCGCCGCAAAGGAATTCGCAATTTAAGTGAAATCCACTTTACCAGCGCACGTTCTGCTTTTGTTTCTGATCTGGAAAAACTGAGGCGTTATTTTCCGGTCAATCAGATTTTCACCCCGCCTTCTCCAATACGTTCCCGGGTTTTCGCCGGGAAACTCGGCGAATGCACCGATGCTCTCTCCGGCCGTTCTTCACTTATCGGCTTAAACCGTTCTCCGGACGGCACGATAACGCTGGATTACGCCAATCTCAATTCCGGTTTTGCGTTTTCTCTGAATCTGCCGGAACGGCCGGCGGGTGAATTGTTTTTTTCTTCCGGCACGAAGGAGGAAAAATTAACACTTTATGCTCAGAATATTCCCTATCTGATTGAATTTTAATCTGCCGCGCCAATATGTGCAATAAAAAAGGCGGTTCTTCACATCTATCCTGCGAAGAACCGCCTCAAATCTACCCTGCCCTCCGGCCCCTGAGTCAGTGTATCTATAACATACTGTATATCATCAGCTGGCCACCGACTTGCGGAAGCGGCGCAGAGCCACCAGGAAGTATAACGCCCCCAGAATGAACATCTGGAGAAACGTTTTCCATACCAGCGCAAAATCCGCCCCGCGGAACAATATTGCCTTGCTGAATTCCACAAAATAAGTGGTCGGGGCAAAACGCATGATAAACTGGATTATTTCCGGCATATTGGCCTGCGAAGTAATACCGCCTGAAAGTATCTGCATCGGCATCAATACCAGAATCATCAGAATTCCCAGCTGCGGCATGTCCCGGGCGAAGCAGGCCAGAAAAATCCCCAGTGAAGTCATGGCAAAAAGATTGATCAGCACCCCCAGCATAAAAAGCCAGAAAGATCCGGCTATCGGTATATCCAGCACCTGATTGATCACAATCAGCAGTGAAAATCCGGTCACCACCAGTACGACCAGCGACATTGACCAGATTTTGGCAATCATGATTTCCACCGGATTTACCGGGGTGACCATCAAATGTTCCAGCGTACCCCGTTCCCGCTCCCGGATCAGGGCGGCTCCGGTCAGGATAAGAGCGATCATGGCAATATTGTTTACCAGCTCGTTCACCGCTCCCTCCCAGCTTTTAATCAAATTGGGGTTGAAGCGGTTGCGGATAACGATATCCGCAGAGTAAGCGGGCTGGGAATGTGTTTTTTCCCTGACAAAGTTTTTCACTTCCCGGTTGATAATCTCCTGAATATAACCATTGCCGGTAAATGCCTGAGACATCCGGGTGGCATCCACATTTACCTGCACCTCGGGGTTATCATTGGCAAGCACTTTTTCCTGAAAATCCGGAGGAAAAACCACGACAAATGTGTATCTGCCCTCATCCATCAACCGGTCAATATCCGCGCGGGATATTTTTGCCGGCTTCATAAACAGCGGCGGGATAAAGGCATCCGTAACCCTTTTGCTCAATGCCGAACCATCCTCGTCCACCACGGCGATGGCGGCGTTGGAAATGGCGTCCGGAATGGATTTTGCTCCCATGTAAACATTCATGCTGAAAGCGTAAATAATCAATACCACCAGCAGAGGATCACGGAACAATCCGATAATCTCCTTGCATCCGAGGCTGAAAATATGTTGAAGAGCATCTTTCATCTTTCACCGCTCCTGTTTTCTTTGCGAGATTATTCCCAATCCGCAAATTACCGCGATTTCCGCCGCCATTATAATCACCGGCATGGTCATGTCGCTGAAATGCAGACCTTTATTGAACACCCCGCGGCTGATCAACAGCATATAAGTTGTGGGATAAACATTCCCCACAATACTGCTGATACTGCCGTCATTAGGCACCGGATTGGTCAATCCGCACAGCTGCGAAGCCGGAAGCATGGTGGCAATCATAGTCAGAAAAATTACCGCAATCTGGCTCCTGGTCACTGACGAACACAGCAATCCGAGTCCGGTGGACAAAACACAGTAGATCAGCAGCGATCCCATCAGAAGCGGAATACTCCCTTTTATCGGCACTTTGAACAGAAATACCGCCATAAGCACCAGAAATACTGAACTGGCAAAGGAAAACAGCACATAGGGCAGCTGTTTTCCCAGCAGAAATTCTGATCTTCTCACCGGGGTAACGTACAAATTGATAATTGATCCCAATTCTTTTTCCCGCACCACCGATAACGCCGCCAGCACCGCCGGAATCATCATCAGCAGCAGCGGGATTACCGCCGGAACCATGGCCGGCAGACTCAGAACATCCGGGTTGTAACGGTAACGGTTCTGAATTGACACCCCGCTATCCGCTGTCTGCTGCTGAGTTTCTGCATATTTCTGCTGCCACAGCGAATGCAGTCCCTGAGCGTAACCATTGATGGTTTCCGCGGTGGAGGGTTCTCCTCCGTCCACCCAGTACGCCACACCGGGATTTTCGCCCCGCTGAACATCCTTGCTGAAAGACGGGGGAATTTCCACCACCAACTGCAATTCACCGCTTTTCATTCTTCTGTCCAGTTCCTCATGGCTTGACACCGGTTCATGCATCCGGAAATAACGGGGCGAACCGTAAAGATTCAGCAAATAATCATTGCTCAACTCCGTTTTATCCCAGTCCATTACTGCCGCATCAATATTTTCCACGTCCATATTGATACCGTAGCCGATAACCACCATCAGGATCATCGCGCCGAAAAGTGCCAGCGTGGTGCGTATTTTATCCCGTCTCAACTCCAGCATTTCACGCCAGTAACAGGTATAGAAACGCCCGAAATCAAATACGTGTTCACTGAACCAGCTTTTCTTTTTCTTCCGTTCCCGGTCTTCATCTGGAACTTCGATTTTTTCCGCCGCGGCCTCCGCCGCCTCTGCCGCTCCCCGGTCTGCGTCTTCAAGATACCCGATAAAAGCATCTTCCAATGTTGCGGCTGAACGCGCTTTTTTCAGTGCTTCCGGAGTATCGCAGGCCAGTGAACGCCCGGCATGCATCAGAGAAATCCGGTCGCATCTGGCGGCTTCGTTCATAAAGTGTGTAGTAATAAATACCGTTACTTTGTCCCGGCGGGATATTTCAATAATCAGTTCCCAGAAACTGTCCCGAGCCACCGGATCAACTCCGCTGGTCGGCTCGTCCAGAATAAGTATCTGCGGGCTGTGAATTACCGCCGCAGCCAGCGACATGCGCTGTTTAATTCCCAGCGGGAGCTGGGACGGCAGGCGGTCAGCCACGTTTTCAAGTTCAAAACGCTTGAGCATGGCATTGACTTTGCCCGGGATCTCTTCCGGAGTTAAATCATAAAGTTTGGCGTACAGTTCCAAATTCTGCCGCACGGTAAGTTCGTTATACAGCGAAAACAGCTGAGTCATATATC
>CASECL010000041.1 GCA_949286445.1 uncultured bacterium
AATATCTTCTCCGGCGTTTTGATGCTTTGGCCATTGCCGTCGGCACTCCGCTCTGCCGGGATCTGCCGATACCCGGCCGGGAACTGCCCGGAGTTCATTTTGCTCTGGAGCTGCTGGGTGCGCAAACCCGCTGCAATGCAGGAGAAATACCGTTTTTCCCCTTTGATCTGCGCGGCAAAAAAGTCCTGGTCATCGGCGGCGGCGATACCGGCAGCGACTGTGTGGGTACTGCGGTACGGCAGGGGGCGTCGGAAATTACCCAGATTGAACTCCTGCCCAAGCCGCCGGAAAAACGGAGTTATTCCACCCCGTGGCCGGACTGGGCGTATATGCTCAGAACCAGTTCCAGCCACGCCGAACTGTGTCAGCGGCTCTGGTCGCTGAACAGCAAACGCTTTATCGAAAAGGACGGCCGTCTGGCCGGAGTGGAAGTTGTGGATCTGGATTGGGAACTTTCTCCGGAGGGCAAACCGGTGAAATTCACCGAAAAACCGGGCAGTTCCAGAATTATTGACTGTGATTTTGCCTTCCTTGCCCTGGGATTTCTCGGTGTACCCAAAGACGGGCTTGCCGCTGAACTCAAACTCAATGTTGACGGACGCGGACGGCTTCAGGGTGATGCCTCACGGGGTATTTTCGTATGCGGCGATGCCGCTTCCGGTCAGTCGCTGGTAGTGCGCGCCATTGCTTCGGCAAAGCGCGCGGCAACAGAAATCGGAGCTTATCTGGCCGGTAAATAGGGTGTGAAAAATGCAGAAAGTATCTTTTTCCAAATGGCATGGTCTGGGCAATGATTTTATCATTGTAAACAGTTCACTTTATCCGGATATTGACTTTCAGAAGTATGCAAAAATCTGGTGTGACCGGCGTTTCGGCATCGGTGCGGATGGGTTAGTGACCGTGCGTAAACTTGCCCCCGGAAACGCAGATTTCGAAATGCGTATTTTCAATTCCGACGGCAGTGAAACCGAAATGTGCGGCAATGCCACCCGCTGTGTCGCCGCATTCATCCGGGAAAACAGCCTGGGCGCGGGATCAACCTTCTGCCTCCATACCAAAGGCGGCATGGTGCGCCCGCGGCTGCTGATCAACGGTTCCGTCCGGGTGGATATGGGCGAACCCCGGCTCAAACGCAGAGAAATCCCGGTGACCGGAGACGCGGATGCCAATGCGCTTGAACTGGAAGTTGAAGCTGCTGGACATGTCTTTACCGGTTCCGCAGTCTCCATGGGCAATCCACATCTGGTGATCTTTGTTCCGGACATAAACGATATTGAACTGGAAAACTGGGGTTCAAAATTGGAATACTGCCCACTTTTTCCCAATAAAACCAATGTGGAATTCGTCCAGGTTCTCTCCCGCAATAAGGTCCGCATGCGGGTATGGGAACGTGGCTGCGGCGTGACCAGTGCCTGCGGTACCGGCAGCTGTGCCACCGTGGCGGCCGGAGTGCTGACTTACCGGACTGACCGTACAGTTCAGGTTGATCTTGACGGCGGTTCTCTTGAAATAGAGTATAATATGCAGGATAATCACATCTATATGACCGGCCCGGCCGTAAAAGTTTATCAGGGGGAAATCGCTGTGGATCCTCAAATGAATACCGGGAAAAAATAAAGGAACAAAAATGAAATTAAATCCATATTACGAAACTCTGCCGGAAAATTATCTTTTTGCTGAAATACGCCGCCGGGTGGACGCTTTCCGTGCCGCCGCGCCGGATAAAAAAATTATCAGTCTGGGTATCGGGGATGTCACCTTGCCTCTGGCTCCCGCCGCGGTGGAGGCGATGACCGTGGCAGTAGCAGAAATGGGAAATGCAGCCACTTTCCGGGGGTACGGACCGGAAGACGGTTACGCCTTTCTCCGCGAAGCGGTGGTCCGGGGCGAATATCTGCCCTACACGGACAAAATCAGCCCGGATGAAATTTTTATCAGCGATGGCTCCAAATGCGATGTGGGAAATTTTCAGGAACTCTTTTCCGATGACTGCAAAATTGCCATCTGCGATCCGGTTTACCCGGTGTATCTGGACTCCAACCTGATGGCGGGCAGAGGGAAAAATATCACATTGCTCAAATGCCGGGAGGAAAATAATTTCATGCCGGAACTGCCGGAGGGAAAGGTTGATGTTATCTATCTTTGTTCTCCCAACAACCCCACCGGCACGGCAATGGACTTTGAAACGCTGGCAAAATTCATTGATTACGCCCGGAAAAATGAGGCAGTAATCCTATTTGACGGAGCTTATTCAGCCTACATCCGCCATCCGGAGCGCACCATGCATACCATTTACCAGCTGCCCGGGGCGGATGAAGTGGCGGTGGAATTCAAATCCTTTTCCAAAACAGCAGGCTTTACCGGGGTGCGCTGTGCCTTCACCACCGTACCGAAAAAGCTTTCAAAACTTCACCGCTACTGGACGCGCCGTCCGTGCACCAAATTCAACGGGGTGTCTTACATCGTCCAGCGCGGAGCGGAGGCGATCTATACTACCGAGGGTTCAGCACAGGTAAAAAAATCGGTGGACTATTACATGGACAATGCAAATTTCATCCGCCGCGAACTTGCCGGTCACGGTTTCACCGTCTTCGGCGGGGAAGATGCCCCTTACGTCTGGCTTAAACTGCCCGACGGCCTGTCTTCCTGGGAATTCTTTGACACATTGCTGAATAAATGCGCAGTGGTCGGCACTCCCGGAGTCGGGTTCGGACAAATGGGTGAAGGCTTTTTCCGGCTCACCGGATTCGGCGAAAAAGCGGCCACTTGCGAAGCAGTA
>CASECL010000042.1 GCA_949286445.1 uncultured bacterium
CAAACGGCGTTTCCAGCACAAAGAAATCCTCTTCCGGCAAATCCTCTTTAAGCAGCGTGTCTTCATCCAGGTAAACCGAATCAAGATAGGCATACTGATCGTAAACATCGCCGATATTTCCGGTTGCCGGAGCAACCGTCTTAACTTTGGAATTATGATACGGGCACTCGGGATATTTTTTCACATCCCACATATCCCAATACGGCCCGTAAACCAGGTATGAACGTGAACCGCCCAAACCGAATTCCAGTTTTTCTCCACCGTAAAACAGGGTGAAAAGATTGCGGTCCGGCAAGCGTATGACGCCTTTTTTAAGCCGGATAAGCAGTTTCACCCGGCAGCACTCATCCGGACCGAGTTCCACCTGCGCCGGAAACGGTCCCCACTCCACATAATCCGGGCCCTCCAGACGAAGCGGAAGAACTGCGATGCCGCCGGATAAATTGGCGATCTCCACTTCCACATCAGCGGTGCGGTCACGGTAAAGGCAGGGTTCATTGAGGTATCTTACGCTGGCGACATATTTTCTTTTCGGTTTTTCCCGGAGGGGAACTTCCGGAGCATCTTCGATAACCACCTTGAAATTCCGGAGTTTTGACATTTCCACTCCGATTTTCGCAGTATCTTCACTTAATTCAAGCAAAGTGGCGTTGCGATGTTTCACTGCGATACCGCAGCAGAGATTTTTGCCCAGTTTTGCCACATAGTCTGCCGGCAATCCTTTCATTCCGTGAACACTGCCCCACAATGCCCCCATTGAAGCCGCCGTGCAATCCGTGTCCCAGCCGCTTTGCAGACAAAGTTTTATCATCCGCTTGAAATCGCCGCCGCTGCGGTAAAAGGCAAATAAAGCGATGGCAAAATTGGTTAAAGCATTGGTCGAATCCCGGCTGCCGAAATTACGGATTATCCTGCGCCACAACTGTTTATCGCTTAAATTTGGTTCATTCCAGGTACGTTTAAGATAATTCCAAACTTCGCGGCTACGGCTCTTTTCCGGCAGAAAGGCACTGCCAGATTCCAATGCTGAATTCATATCCGCGCCGTCAAGTGCCGCCGCGGTGGCCGCGGCATAAAATTGCTCAAGTTCAACCGAAGGTCCTTCCGCATGATCCAGCAGTCCATCCTGCCGGGCCAGCAGCGCAGCCAACGCCGGGTTTCCCGGTGAAACCAATCCCCAGATGTCCGCCCTTATCGGACACCCCTCGGAACTGTGGAAAAAGTCATTGTTCCACTCCCCGGACACCGGCGGCATAATGCCGCGCTGAACATTGAGCAGAAATGTACCGTATTCAGCAAAGTTATACCAGCAGCGATCCTGCCAGAACTCCACCAGATCGGCAGAAGTGATAAATACCCCCCGTTCCTCCATTGCCTCCAGAAATGCCACCTGAATATCCAAATCGTCATTAGGGGGAAGTTTTTCCGGCCATTCCGCATCCAGATCGTCAATTTCAAGCCATTGTTTTTTGCACTCCCAGGCCGCGCCCAGAGTGCCGCCGATGGATTTTCCTGTGTAGCAGGCTAAAATACGGTCGAGATAATCATGATATTTCATTTGATTTCCACCTTTCCCTTCAGTTCTTTTATGTTACTTATATTATGTCTGTCCATATATTCGGCGATGCCGTCAATGACTTTCAGCGGGGCAAAGGGATCAACAAAGTTTGCCGTGCCCACCGCTACTGCGGAGGCACCCGCCAGGATAAATTCAATTGCGTCCGCGCCGTCACAGATTCCGCCCATTCCGATCACAGGAATTTTCACCGCCCGGTAAACCTCATAAACCATGCGCACAGCCACCGGTTTCACCGCCGGACCGGAAAATCCTCCGGTAATATTGGCAATCCTGGGCCGCCGGCTTTCAATATCAATTGCCATACCGCTCAGGGTATTGATCAGAGATACCATATCACTGCCTTCGCTTTCAGCGGCGATGGCGAAATCGGATACCCGGGTGACATTGGGACTGAGTTTGGTAATCAATGGCAGTGAAGTATTTTTCCGCACCGTGCGCACTACCTCAGCCGCCAGTTTCGGATCGGTACCGAAAGCGATGCCGCCAGCCTTGACATTGGGGCAGGATATATTGATTTCCAAAGCGGCGATACCCTCTTTTTCCGCTTCAATTCTGGCGGCGACTTCACCATATTCGGCAATGCTTTTTCCCCAGATATTGACAATGACCGTGGCGTTGACTTTCCGGAGAAAAGGCAGATATTCCTCTCCATGGAGAAATTTTTCCACCCCCGGCCCCTGAAGTCCAATGGCATTAAGCATTCCCCCGGTAACTTCCGCCACCCGCGGAGTGGGATTGCCGTTAGATGGCTCCATACGGATACCTTTGACCACCACCGCTCCCAGCCTGGATATATCATAAAACCGGTGGTATTCCACCCCGTAACCGAAAGTGCCTGAAGCTGTCATTACCGGGTTTTTCAATTTGAGTTTACCCAGATCGCAAGTCAAATCCGCCATAAATTCACCCCACCGTTTTGTTAAATGAGTTCCAGGGCGATATCATCCCAGAAACGCAATCCATTCTCTGTCAATTTTATTCCATCTGAGAAATCAAATCTGCCGGGAAAACGTTTCCGGTCAAGTTTTTCACACTTTCTCTGCAATGCCGTCCAGTATTCTGAACCGAAAAATTTTTCTCCGGCGTCACTGCTCCACCCGTCAACGGTACGCAAGTTGACGGCAAATATTTCATTTTTTCTATCTTCCGGAGAAATTCTGTCTGTTTCCGGAGGTTCTCCATTAAGCCAACGCTCCAAATCCGCCGCCTGGGAATACCGGTCAATGCCGTCAAAAGAGGCAGCTGCCGGACCGAATCCAAGCAATTTTTTTCCCTGCCATACATTTACATTGTGTTTGCAGCGATACTTTTTATCTGCGGCATAATTGGATATTTCGTAGCGGCGGAATCCACTTTCATTTTCAATCAGCGACCACATTTCATCCGCCAGATCATCATCCAGTTTGAATTTCCCCCTACCCTCGCGTTCAATCAGTTTCCCCCCGTCTGTCTCGGATAAAAAATGCCTCTCCTCATTGGTCAAACTGTAACATGACAAATGCGTCACTCCGGCACGGGAAACTGTTTTCAAATCCCGGACAAAATCCGCCACTGTCTGCCCCGGTATATTGTAAATCAAATCCAAATTGACCGAAGGAAATTCCAGCTTCTGCGCCCATTCAACCGCCTGATAAATCTCCCTGTTGCCTCCATCCCGCCCCAGCACCCGGCGCAGTCCGGCATCAAATGACTGTACTCCGATACTCAAACGGTCGACTTTTCTCCGGATAATTGCCAATTTATCATAGTTCAATTGTGCCGGATTTACCTCCATGGTAACTTCCGCCTCCGGCAGAAAACACAGATTTTCCTCCAGTATGGCAAAAAGGTTATCCAACTCCTTTTCACTCAAATAATTCGGGGTACCGCCGCCGATAAAAACCGTCTCCGCCGCCATTTCTTCCGGCGGCACGCCGCCGATGCCGGCAGATTTTATTCCGGTTAAATCCTGTTCCAGTTTTCTGAGATATTTTTCAATCAGCCAACTTCCGGCATTCTCGCAGGAGTAAAACGCACAATAGTCACATTTTTTCCGGCAAAACGGTACATGAATATAATAATTCACTTCTGCAATTCCAACACCAGGCGTGAAAAATAGTGAATTCCATCCCCCAGACAATCGTCCGGGAAATCAAATCCGGAAGAGTGAAGCACCGGACAATTCTCTCCCAGTCCCAGAAAGGCATAAACTCCGGGTGCCTGTTCCAGATAGTAGGAAAAATCCTCTGAAATCAGCTTGGCTTTCTCCAGCGGGGTAAACAGCATATACTTTCTTACCACATCCCGGGCAAACGCCGCCGATTCCGGATCGTTCACAGTGGGAATATACTGAACATTGAAGTTTAACTCATATCCCGCTCCTGCCCGGTTTAAAATGCGGTCAAGCAATTCCCGCATCAACTCTTCTATCCGCATTCCTGTTTCCATGGAGAAAAAGCGTGCCGTGCCGCAAAGTTCTGCTGTATCCGGTATGACATTATCAATAAATCCGGCATTGAATTTACCTATACTGACTACTACCGGGTCGGGGCTGGAAGCAAACTCTTTGTTTACCAGATCATGAATTTCCGCCGCCACCAGACTGCCGAAATAAATTGGATCTATTGCTTTTTCCGGCATACTGCCATGTGCGCCGCGCCCGGTTATTTTCAAATGCCAGTGAGCGCAGGCGGCCATTACCGGACCGGGACGGAAGGAAAAATTCTTCTTTGCCAACCCCGGCATTCCATGCAGTGCCGTCACAAATCCTGCCGGAGGATCGGAAATCACGCCGGAAGCCACCATTTTTTTGCCCATGGCTTCATTTTCTTCACCCGGCTGCCAGACAAAACGGATATTGCCGTTGAGTTTTTCCCGAAGACGGCAGAGCACCATTGCCGCTCCCAGCAACATGGCGGAGTGTCCGTCATGGCCGCAGCCGTGCATACAGCCTGGATGTTGAGACTGATACTTCAAGCCGGAGGTTTCCTGTATCGGCAGAGCGTCAATATCCGCCCGCAGAACAATATTCATTCCGGGGCGTCCGGTATTGAGATCTGCCACCACATCTGTTCCCAGGTATGGGGCATGCACTTTCAGCGGCAGATAGGAAAGCTTCTTTCTGATAAAAGCGGAAGTTTTCTCCTCTCTCCCTGCCAGCTCCGGTATTTTATGCAGAGAATGCCGTACATTCACCGCTTCAGGCAGCACGGTTTCGATCAAAGCCTTAAGCCCCGTCGTCATTTACATATACCTTTCTGCCGTCTACCATGGTCATAAGCACCGCGCCGACAGAGTTGAACCCGTGGAACGGGGTGTTACGTCCCTTGGAAAAGAATTTTTCCTTGTCAATTGTATATTTCATTTCCGGATCCAGCACCGTTAAATCGGCCGGGTTTCCGGCGTCAAGGCTGTAATTTTCCATTCCCAGAACCTCCGCCGGACCGGCAGTGAACTTGCTGATCAATTCCGGTAAAGGCAGTTTATTTTCCACACAGAGCACGGTATGGCTGACTGCAAACGCCGTTTCCAGTCCGACAATGCCGAAGGGAGCTTCATCAAACTCCACCCGCTTTGAAGTTTCCGTATGCGGTGCATGATCGGTGGCGATAACCGTAATTGTACCGTCTTTCAACGCCTCAATCAAAGCCGCCCGGTCTTCCTCTGAACGCAACGGAGGATTCATCTTGTAATTAGTGTCATACTTTTTAATATTTTCATCGGTCAATGCCAGATGGTGGGGTGTAATTTCGCCGGAAACCAGCAATCCTTTGGCTCTTGCCCGCCGAATGAGTTCCACGCTTCCGGCGGTGCTGACGTGCTGGATATGCACTCTTCCGCCGCGAATACGGCGCAGGAGCATTATATCCCTGGCAACCATCAGCTCTTCAGCCTCGCCGGGAATACCCCGTATTCCCAGCAGCACTGACCACTTTCCCTCGTTCATAACCCCGCCCGCCGCCAGGGTATTTTCTTCGCAGTGATCCAGAATCGGCAGACCGAATGAAGTGGCATATTCCATAATGTGCCGCATAAGGGCGTGATCCTGAACGCATCTGCCATCATCGCTGATTGCCACCACTCCGGCCTTTTTAAGTCCGCCGATGCCGGTCATTTCAGCTCCGGCATAATTTTTGGTCATACAGCCGCAGGGCAATACCTTCACCACTCCCTGCCGGGCCGCTGTCTGGCGGAGATATTCAATTGCCCCGGCATTATCCGCCGCCGGGCTGGTATTGGGCATGGCCACAATCGACGTAAATCCGCCTGCCGCCGCCGCTCGGGTGCCGGTGGCAATGGTTTCCGCTCCGGTATTTCCCGGCTGGCGGAGGTGAACATGCAAATCAATAAATCCGCGGCAAAGCACTTTGCCGTTCAAATCAATTACTTCCGGATTTTTCAGCTCAGATTTCCCGGTAATAAATGCTCCGGATACTGCCAAATCCCCCATCCGGTCTGTTCCCTTGACCGGGTCAATCAGCCGTGCCCGGTTGAAAAGATATTCTGCCATGATTATCGCAAACTCCCTGTTATTTCATTTAACGTTTGACACAGCCGGCCACCAGAAACAGCACCGCCATACGAACCGCCAGACCATTGGTGACCTGTTCCAGAATAACCGACCGCGGTCCATCGGCGACTTCACTGGACAACTCCACATCCCGGTTGATCGGCCCGGGATGCATAATTATGCAATCCGGTTTAAGATATTTTTCCGTATCGCTGTTTATGCCGAAAAATTTGGCATATTCCCCGATGCTGGGGAAAAATCCGGCAGTTTGTCTTTCATGCTGAATACGCAGCAAATTCACCACATCCGCATCTGCCACCGCTTCGCGCAGGTCATGACAAACCCTTACACCGATGCTTTCAAACTCTCTCGGCGTCAGCGTGGCAGGCCCGGCTACTGTAACATTGGCTCCCAACTTGAGCAATCCCCAGATATTGCTTCTCGCCACCCGGCTGTGAAGTATATCCCCCAATATGGTTACATTAAGCCCCTTTATTGATCCTTTGCGTTCCCGGATAGTGAAAATATCCAGCAAAGCCTGAGTCGGATGGGCATGCGCCCCGTCACCGGCATTTACCACACCGCAGGTCAGATGACGGGCAATAAAATCCTGTGCTCCGGGTGCAGAGTGGCGCATTACCACCAGATCGACTTGAAGTGCTTCAATATTTTTGACCGTATCCAGCAGCGTTTCACCCTTTTTCAAACTGCTGGTGCCGGCGGACATATTGACAATATCCGCACTGAGACGCTGTTCCGCCAATTCAAATGACACCCTTGTACGGGTGGAGGGTTCAACAAAGAAATTCACCACCGTCTTGCCGCGGAGTGCCGGAACTTTCTTCACATTGCGCTGCGAGACCTTTTTAAACTCCGCCGCCGTATCGAGAATAAACTCTATTTCCCGGGGTTCGAGGTCATAGAGGCTGAGCAAATCTTTTCTGGTCCACTGAAATTCCATATTCACTCCTTTTTCCAATCGCGTTCGAAAATGCCGTCGCTTCCATTATCCACCTCGGCAAAATCAACCAGTATTTTCCGGTCCGCCGGCACATTCTCCAGCGTAAATCCAACGTAATCCGCCCGGATGGGAAACTCCACGTCACCGCGGTCAACCATAACCGCCAGCTTGATTGAGTGCGGTCTGCCGTAATCGGTCAATGCGTCAAGCGCGGCACGGATAGTCCGGCCGCTGGACAGAACATCATCCACCAGCAGCACATCAGCCTGTTCCATATTGAACGGTATCTCGGTTTCACGGATAAGCGGCAGACCGCTGCGTAAACCGACATCATCCCGGTACATGGATATATCCAATTTACCAACCACCACGCGATTGCCGTTTATTTTCAAAATTTCATCGGCGATACGCTTTGCCAAAGGCACTCCCTGATGCTGAATTCCCACCAGGAAAAACGCCGGATTTGCCTTTCCGCCCGGCATGTAGTAGTCAACTATCTGCCGGGCAATCCGGCTTACCGCCTCAGACAGAGCGCGGGAATCAAATAATTGTCTCCGGTTGTTCTCAACAGCCATATCAAATTCTCCTGAATTTCTGGTACAGTATTTACCCGCCTTTTAATATACACTATTATTCCAGGATTTAAACTGTTTCCGGCAATGGTTTTTATTTTTTTTGCCATTTTTTATCTTCCGGAGGCAAAAATTGCAGAAATTCCGGGATGCTGTTCTCTGTCATGATACTGATATAAAAATTCATTCTGAACGTACATCAGAAAAAGTAAACAGTAATTGCAATTTTTCCGGCATAAAAACCATCTCTGACAAATTTTCAATTCCGTTTTGATACCTTTGAACACTCCATAAAACACCGTTTAATCAAACAATAATCACCTGGAAACTATCTGATTTTTCCTAAAAAAAGGAACGGATTTTTTAATTCCGTTCCCCGGGTTTTCAATAATGTCACAGCATATTTCAGAGGATCGTCTTGAAAAGACTTTCTCCCTC